>NZ_JBEOVJ010000015.1:20565-134145 GCF_040295435.1 Streptomyces sp. NPDC002809 | reverse complement strand
CCTTCCCGTAACCGGGGCTCCGCCCCGGACCCCGCGCCTCAAACGCCGGCGGGGCTGGGAAATACGCGGGAAGCTCTGGGACGCACACCGGGAAGCCCCGGGAGCGTCGCCCGGAGAGGCGCTGGGAAGTGCCGGGTGGCGCCGGGAAGGGGCCGGGCAGTACCAGGAGGCGCTGGAGGACGCGGGAAGGGGCCGGGAGGCGCGCCGGGCTGGTAGGCGCGGCGGAACCGGCTCGGCAGGGACCACCGGTAAGAGCCGGCAGCCGCGCCGGAAGGCCGAACCACATCAGGCGCACCGAAGGCCGAGCCTCCTCAGCCACGCCGCCAGGCGCGCACGGAGTAGCCGGCAGGGAACACCGCCAAAGGCCCGGCAGTCGTGGCGGAAGGCCGAACCACCTCAGCCGCGCCGGAGGCGCGAGCCGCCCCGGTGTCAGATCTCCGTCAGCCGGCCCGCCGCCACCTCGACGCGGCGCGTCGTGCGTACCGCTTCCAGCATCCGGCGGTCGTGCGTGACCAGGAGCAGTGTCCCCGTGTAGGAGTCGAGCGCGGACTCCAGCTGTTCGATCGCCGGCAGGTCCAGGTGGTTCGTGGGCTCGTCCAGCACCAGGAGGTTGACGCCGCGGCCCTGGAGGAGGGCGAGCGCCGCCCGGGTCCGTTCGCCCGGGGAGAGCGTGGTCGCGGGGCGCATCACGTGGTCGGCGCGCAGGCCGAACTTGGCGAGCAGCGTACGGACCTCGGCGGGTTCCGTGTCGGGGACGGCCGCGCAGAACGCCTCCAGGAGGGACTCCGTGCCGTGGAACAGCTTCCGTGCCTGGTCCACCTCGCCGACGACCACGCCCGAGCCCAGGCTCGCGTGCCCCGAGTCCAGCGGGAGGCGGCCCAGAAGGGCTGCGAGGAGGGTCGACTTGCCGGCTCCGTTGGCGCCGGTGATGGCGACCCGGTCCGCCCAGTCGATCTGGAGCGAGGCCGGTCCGAACGCGAAGTCACCGCGGACGACCTGTGCCTCGCGCATGGTGGCCACGACGGATCCGGAACGGGGAGCGGAGGCGATCTCCATCCGCAGCTCCCACTCCTTGCGCGGCTCGTCCACGACGTCGAGGCGTTCGATCATGCGCTGGGTCTGCCGGGCCTTCGCAGCCTGCTTCTCGCTCGACTCGCTGCGGAACTTGCGGGCCATCTTGTCCGAGTCGCCGGCCTTGCGGCGGGCGTTCCTGACACCCTTGTCCATCCAGGAGCGCTGCATCAGGGCGCGGCCTTCGAGCGACGAACGCTTGTCCGCGTACTCCTCGAACTCCTCGCGGGCGTGCCTGCGGGCCCGCTCGCGCTCCTCCAGATAGGCCGCGTAGCCGCCGCCGTACAGGTTGATCTGCTGCTGGGCGAGGTCGAGCTCAAGGACCTTGGTGACCGTGCGCATCAGGAACTCGCGGTCGTGGCTGATGACGACCGTGCCGGCGCGCAGCCCGGAGACGTACCGCTCCAGCCGTTCCAGACCGTCCAGGTCGAGGTCGTTCGTGGGCTCGTCGAGCAGGAAGATATCGTAGCGGGAGAGCAGGAGCGAGGCAAGCCCCGCGCGGGCGGCCTGGCCGCCGGAGAGGGCGGTCATCGGCAGGTCGAGTCCGACGGTGAGGCCCAGGTCCGCGGCGACCTCCTCGGCCCGCTCGTCCAGGTCGGCGCCACCGAGGGCGAGCCAGCGCTCCAGCGACTCGGAGTACGCGTCGTCGGATCCGGGCGCCCCGTCGACCAGGGCCTGCGTGGCGGTGTCCATCGTGGCCTGGGCGTCGGCCACGCCCGTGCGGCGGGCCAGGAACTCGCGCACGGTCTCGCCGGTGCGGCGCTCCGGTTCCTGCGGCAGGTGGCCGACCGTGGCGGTGGGCGGGGAGAGCCGCAGCTCGCCCTCCTCCGGCTGGTCGAGACCGGCGAGCAGCCGGAGCAGCGACGATTTACCGGCGCCGTTGACTCCGACGAGACCGATCACGTCGCCGGGCGCGACCACGAGGTCGAGCTCGGCGAAGAGAGTGCGGTCGCCGTGTCCGGCGGCGAGGTCCTTGGCGACGAGAGTGGCAGTCATCAGGGTGCCGATCCTAATCGGCCGCCGGACCTCCCTGGGCGGCCAGGCCTGTCCGGCGTGATCAAGGGTGCCCCGGTCCGGCTCCGGGAGGGGCGCCCCGCACGGCCGGTGCCGGACCCGATCGCCCGGTTCCGCCCGAAGACCGCCCGGGCGCGGGTCGTCGGACACCGGGTGGGACCGCGGCCGGCCCGGCGTCCGAGGGCAGCGGCGGGACTGCGGCCGGGCCCGGGACGTCGAGGTGCGGATCAGGGCCGAGCCGCTGCCCGGAGGCGGGCGCCTGGTGCACCGCTACGGGCGCGGGGGACGGGGGTGGCCCCTGAGGTGCGCGGAGGCGGCGGCCCAGCCGGTGGGCCGCCGCCGTGTGCCGCGCGTGACACGGATCAGTCGCCCGCCGGCGTCGAGCCGCCGGGTTTGTCGTGGTGCTCCGTGGTGATCTGGCCGCCACCAGGGCCGATCCGGATCTCGAAGTCGCCGTCGTACTTGGCGTGCCCCTCGATGACCGCGGACTCGACGGCTTCCACACCGAACTCGCGGCGCACGATGAGCGGGTCCTCGCGCAGGTCCCGCATCAGCGCCACGCACATGCCGATCATCACGATGGTGAAGGGGGCGGCCACCAGAATCGTCAGGTTCTGCAGACCCTCCAGCGCATTGCCCTTGCCGTTCCCGATGAGCAGCATGATCGCCGCCACGGCTCCGGTGACGACGCCCCAGAAGATGACGACCCACTTGGCCGGTTCGAGGATGCCCTTCTGGGAGAGGGTGCCCATCACGATGGAGGCGGCGTCCGCGCCCGAGACGAAGAAGATGCCGACCAGGACCATCACCAGCACGCTCATCACGGTGGCGATCGGGAACTGGTCCAGTACGCCGAAGAGCTGGGCCTCCGGGGTGTCCGCCCCACTGAGCTTGCCGGCCTCCTGAAGCTTGATCGCGGTTCCGCCGAAGATGGCGAACCAGATCAGGCTCACGGTGCTGGGCACCAGGATGACGCCTCCGATGAACTGGCGGATCGTCCGGCCCCGGCTGATCCGGGCGATGAACATTCCGACGAAGGGCGTCCAGGAGATCCACCAGGCCCAGTAGAAGACGGTCCAGCTGCCGAGCCACGTGGCCACCTTGCCCTCGCCCGTCGCCTCGGTACGTCCGATGAGTTGTGGCAGATCACCGAGATAGGCGCCGAGCGAGGTGGGCAGCAGATCCAGGACGATGATCGTGGGGCCCGCGATGAACACGAAGACTGCGAGGATCACGGCGAGCACCATGTTGATGTTGGACAGCCATTGGATGCCCTTCTCCACGCCGGAGATCGCCGAGGCGACGAAGGCGACGGTCAGCACGGCGATGATCAGGACCAGCAGCCCGGTGCCCGTCTTCTCCTGCCAGTTCAGCTCCTGGAATCCGCTGCCGATCTGGAGAGCGCCCAGGCCCAGCGAGGCGGCCGAGCCGAAGAGCGTGGCGAAGATGGCGAGGATGTCGATCAGGCGGCCGAAAGCGCCGTGGGCGTGGCGGGCGCCGATGAGCGGTTCGAAGACCGCGCTGATCGTCTGCCGCCTGCGACGCCGGAAGGTGCTGTACGCGATGGCCAGCCCGACCACCGCGTAGATCGCCCAGGGGTGCAGCGTCCAGTGGAAGAGGGTGGTGGCCATCGCCGTCTGCATTGCCTCGGCGGCGTCGGCGGGGTGGGTGCCGGGCGGCGGGTCGGTGAAGTGTGCCAGAGGCTCGCTGACCCCGTAGAACATCAGGCCGATGCCCATGCCGGCGCTGAACATCATCGCGACCCAGGACACGGTCCTGAATTCGGGCTCCTCACCCTCTTGGCCGAGGGTGATATTTCCGTACCGGCTGATGGCGAGCCAGAGGGCGAAGACCACGAACCCGGAGGCCGCCAGCATGAAGGCCCAACCACCGTTGTGGAGGAGACCGTTGAGCAACGTGTCGGACACGTCCTCCAGGGAGTCGGTGGCGGTGGCCCCCCAGACCACGAAGGCGAGGGTGAGGGCCGCGGTGACGCCGAACACCACCCGGTCGGTCGTGGGGCGCCGGCCCTGTGCCGGATCGCCGGGCAGATCCGCCGTCACCGACAGATCACCCCTGCCGCCCGTTCTCTGATCGTCCTGCGACACGAATGGCACCTTTCACGGAAGCTGGAATTTCGCTCTCCGTAGGCAGTACCACACGCGGTGTGCATCTCCCGGGATCAACAAGCGGTATCGGGTTGACCGTTTGTGAGGTGATATGCGGCCCGTCGGTCCAGGAGGAGCGGGATCAGCTTCCGGGCGGGCTGTCGCAGGGGCACGTACACGCCGTCACCGTCGGGCCGGGACGTGACGCCGTGCAGGGCCAGTTCGTCCCGCACGCCGGCGTAGCGGTCCGCCGTGAGCCGGTAGCCGCAGGGCGGGTCGGCGAGGATCTCACCGGGCTCCGCCGCCTCGTTGTCCGCTCCCCCGAGATACACGGGCCCGTGGTCGGCGAACCCGGCTGCGCGCGACCGGCCGGTTGCGGCACTGATGCGGTCGCGCTCCTCGTCGGCATAGGCGAACACGGCCTCGAGTACGGCACGTTGGGACCGTACGCGGCGGCGTTGCCCCAGCGCCGCATCGGCCCTCTCGGCCCCGGAGAGCGCGTCCGCGCGGGATTCGACGAGAAGACCGACCGCGTGCTTGACGGCCGCCGTGTTGCGCAGGATGCGCTCCTGTCCGTCACCTGCGGCCTGCTTGAGCGGGCTGTCGGTCACGGGGTCGGTCCATATGCCGTAGCGGCCGCTGCTGAATCCGGCGTCCAGCACGGCCGGGCGCACGCGGCCTTCGGCCAGGTGCTCGGACGCGTCGTGCACCCGGTCGTCGGCGTTGAGGGTCCTGGGCCAGAGGACGTAGAGGTCCTTGTCGTAGTAGGGCGGGGTCGCACCGTACTCGTGGAGGTCCCCGATCACGTCGGGCGCGCGGTCCCTGATGACCCCGGCGAGCGCGCGGGCCTCGGCGGTCCGCAGTGCGAGGTGATCGCGGTTGATGTCCAGACCGTCGGCGTTGCCCCGGGTGCCGGAGGACAGGCCGTCGGGGTTGGCGGTGGGCAGGACGAGGATCTCGGTGCGGGAGAGGAAGGCGCGGGTCGCCCGGTCCGTGGCGTACGCGAGGTCGCGGACCGCCGTCAGGCACGCCTCGCGGCCCGCCGGTTCGTCACCGTGCTGGCTGCACACCAGCAGCACGGTGAGCGCCGGGGTACGGCCGCCGCCGATCCGGACGAGGCGCAGGGGTCTCCCCTGTCGCGTCGTGCCGATCCGGTCCACGGACACCAGGGCGCTGTGGCGGTCGACGGCATCGAGCAGCGCCCCCTCCTCGTCCGCACCGGTCCACCGCGACCCGTTGACGGCCTCGAAGCCCGTACGGGGCAAGGCGTGCGCCTCGATGGAGGGCGCGGTGACCAGCGGGACGGCGAGTACGGCGGCGACGGCCGTCAGGGCGAGCCCGCGGACGCGGTGACGGCCGGAGCCGCCGGCGGAAGTGCGCGGCCCGGGGGCCGCCATCGGCCGTGGCCGCTCGCCGGAGGAGGGCGTCACCGATGGGAACCGATGGCCGAAGGGGGTGTCACCGGCCGGAGCCGTTCGCCGGACAGGGCGTCATCGGCCCATGCCTCCCGCGTCACTCGTGCCGCCTTCGGACGGAGCCGCGGACGTACCGTTCGTCGGGTGGGCTCCCCGCACACGTATCGGCATGGCCGGAAGGTACCTCGGACCGCGCCCGTGCGACAGACCTCGGCGGACTCCTGCACGGGATCCGGTGTCCGGCCCTCCGGTGGGGGCGCCGGGTACCCAGTCACACGACCGCGGCCGCGACGGCGCCCGGCCGCGGACCGGCGGTGGCAGCCCTTAGGCTGGCGAGGTTCGCGCTGAGTGGCCGGGCCCGGCCGCTCTCTGCCTCATTCCGTGCCTGCGAGGAGCGTCTCTTGCCCGGTCCGACCCCCGATGCCCCTCACGAAGCGCGTCCCACGCTGGAAGCGGTGGCGGCCCGTGCCGGAGTCTCCCGGGCGACCGCCTCCCGGGTGGTGAACGGCGGTGCGGGGGTGCGGCAGCCGCTCGTGGACCAGGTCCGCAAGGCGGTCGAGGAGCTCGGCTACATACCGAACCACGCCGCGCGGACCCTGGTGACCCGGCGCAACGGGGCGGTCGCCGTGATCATCGACGAACCCGAGGTCCGGATCTTCTCCGACCCCTTCTTCTCCCAGCACATCCGCGGCATCAGCCGTGAACTCAGCGTGTACGACGCCCAGCTGGTCCTGCTCCTGGTGGAGGGCAGCGGGGACTTCGAGCGGGTCACGCGCTATCTGGCCGGCGGCCATGTCGACGGGGTGCTCGCCTTCTCGCTGCACACCGACGACGAGCTGCCCGCGGTCATCCGGAAGTTCCGGGTGCCGACCGTCTACGGCGGCCGCCCGGGACGGCCTGGCGCGGCCTCCGAACTCGCGGTCCCCTACGTGGACTGCGACAACCGTGGCGGCGCCCGCGAGGCCGTCCACCACCTGGTCTCCCTCGGCCGCCGGAACATCGCGCACATCGCGGGCCCACGCGACCAGACATCGGCGCTCGACCGGATCGACGGCTACGTCGACGTGCTTCCCGACGGCGACCCCGCCCTGGTCGCGGACGGCGACTTCACCACCGAGGGCGGTGCGCGGGCGATGGCGCAGTTGCTGGATCGGCGGCCGGACCTGGACGCCGTCTTCGCCGCCAACGACCTGATGGCCTCGGGTGCCCTGCGGGTGCTGCGCGAACACGGCCGCCGAGTACCGCAGGACGTGGCCCTGGTCGGTTTCGACGACATGGAGTCGGTCGCCGAAGCCACCGATCCTCCACTGACGACGGTCCGTCAGGATGTGGTGGGCATGGGCAGGTTGATGGTCCGGCTCCTGATGGAGCGGCTCAACGACGGAACCTCCGGCACCGATTCGGTGATCACGCCGACCGAGCTGATCCTGCGCGCCTCGGCGTGATGGGACCGCACGGTGACACCTCGACGTGACGGCCCCGCACGGTGACACCTCGGCATGACGACGCCGCACAGCGATACCTCCCGCATGACGGCGCCGCACGGTGGCCGGTGAGCGTGGTCAGCGGGCTCGGCGTCGCCGCGCTTCCCGGTGGGCCGCCCGTGCGCGTCGGGCTGTCGGCAGATACCGCAGCCGTTCCGGCAGTACCGGCACCACCACCCGCAGCACGGCGCAGAACCGCCGCAGCCTGCGCTCCTGCGCGTCCGTCCACTCCAGGCCGAGCGCCTCGCGCGCGTCCGGCGGCATGAGCCCGACGGTGAGGAAGCTGCGGAACCGGGCCAGCGGCGGCAGCAGCACCGGCCACAGCGCCCGCAGCAGCAGCCGGAGCGCCCTGGGTCCCCGGTCCGGGGGCGGCACCGGGGTGCCGGTGGCGACGAGCTCCTCGACGACGACGGTCCGTTCGACCTCGTCGGCGAGCATGCCGCGGTAGTAGGGCCAGAACTCCTCGATCGTCTGCGGCATGTCCCGGTCGTGGATCCCGAGCACCCGGCCCACCTGGAGCCACTCCCGGTACAGCGCCCGCTCCTGCTCCCGGCCGAGCGGACGGATGAGGTACTGCGCCCCGTGCCGGTAGACCGGGAAGCCGGTCGCATGCACCCACGCGTAGTTGGCCGGTGACAGCGCGTGGTAGGGGTGGCCTCGGGTGTCGGTGCCCTGGATCGTGCGGTGCAGCCGGCGGAGCCTGCGCCCCTCCTCGGCGGCCTCCTCGCCCCCGTACACCCAGAGTTGGAGCGAGCTCAGGGAACGTTCCCCGCGCCCCCACGGGTCCGTACGGAAGACGGAGTGCTCGTCGACGCCCGCACCCACCGCGGGGTGGGCGACCTGGAGAGTGAGGGCCGCCGGCAGCATCAGCAGGGCCCGGACGTCACCGGACAGGCTCCACAGCACCCCTCCGGGCGGCGGCGGTACGGGATCGGCGCCCCTGGCTGTCTCGCTGTTCATCCGGTACTCCCGACGGTCCGCGGGCACACGGCTCGGCACCCGGCCCCCTGCGTGATCCAGTATGCGAGCGCATCGGCAGTCGTGCGCATCCGGCTCCGGAACAGCCTGCCGCGCACCTGTCGCGAGCCTGGCGTACATCTGCCGCGCACCTGTCGCGGGCCCGGTCACCGACGGCCCCGACGGCAGTGGTGACAGCGGCGTCGGCAGCGGTGTTGACGACGGTGTTGACGGGACTCGTGAAACAAGTCGATAGTATTTGTAACTTTGACTCCCAGACCAGATGGTCCCTCATATCCCCTGCAACACAGGTGAGTTGATCCGTCAGGCAACGACAACCCGCAACAGCGGTCCCACAGGGAGTCGGCACACGGACAGGAGAGCGCATCATGGGCCGATACAGCCGCCTGCACGAGATACGCCGGATGGATCCGGCGCGCGACTACGCCGAGATCCTTCTGCTGATCTCTCAGTACGAGTTCCCCTGGGACTACCGGCAGGGGGTGAGCGTCGCCTTCCTCCGGGACTACGGCGTCCCCCGGATCTCCGTGCTCCTCGACCGGACCCAGGAGTTCGAACGGGCCGGGCAGAAGCGGTACGACGACACGGTGCTGATCGGGTACGAGATGGCCGTCGAGGGCTTCGACTCGGAGCGCGGGCGGGCGGCCGCGCGTCATCTGAACCGGATCCACGGGAAGTACAGCATCCCCAACGACGACTTCCGCTACGTGCTGGCGACCACCGTCGTGGGGCCGAAGCGCTGGATCGACCGGTTCGGGTGGCGCCCCCTGTGTGCCCAGGAGGTCCAGGCACTGGTGGAGGCCGGCCGCAAGACGGCGGCGGTCATGGGCATCGAGGACGTCCCCGACACGTACGAGGGGTTCGAGCGGCTCCTCGACTCCTACGAGGAGGAGATGTTCGCGTACGACCCGGCCAACCGACGGGTCGCCAGCGCCTCCTTCCGCGTCATGGCCGGCTGGTATCCGCGTCCGTTACGGCCCCTGGTGGCGAGATTCTCGCTCGCACTGCTCGACGAGCCGCTGCTGAAGGCGCTGGGCTTCCGGCCGCAGCCGAGATGGGCACAGGCCTCGGCCGCGGCCGCCCTTCGCCTGCGCGCGCGATGCGTACGCCGGATGCCGGCCCGGCCGCGCCGGTTCCCCTCGCGCCCGCAGCCCCGTTCGTACCCCTTCGGCTGGCGGCTCGACGACCTCGGGCCGCACTGGGCCCGCAACCGTCCACTGGAACCGCTGCCCGACGAGAACGACGTGCCCGCCGACGGCCCTAGCCGGCGGCCAGCAGCGGCACCAGATAGCGGCGGGCGAACTCCCTCACCTGCTCGTCGTCGTCGAGCTCGAAACAGCTGACGGGGTTGAGGAGGAAGGAGACGGTGATCCGCACCATCAGTTCGGCGACCGGGGTCGGGTCGGTCGACGGACGGCCCTCCTCGCGCCGGGCCTCGCGCAGCCGGTCGGCCAGGTACGCACGGATGGCGAGAAGGGCGGGCCCGCTCTCCACGGTCAGGAACGGCAGCATCGTCTCGGGCTCCAGCCTCAGCAGGCCGCCGATGAGCGGATGCTCGCGGATGTGGCGGAGAACCGCGACGAACCCCTCGACGAGCCGGTCCTCCGTCGTCGGCAGCGCGGCCACCGCGTCGTCCACCTCCATCAGGAAGCGGCGGTACTCGCGCAGCAGACAGGCGGAGACGAGGCTGTCCTTGTTGCCGATCCGCCGGTACACGGTCACCCGCGAGACCCTGGCGCGCTTGGCGACGTCGTCGACGGTGGAGCGGCGCAGCCCGAAGGTCATGAACTGCTCGCGTGCGGCGTCCAGGATCTGTTCGCTCAACGCGTCGGATGGCGGCGTCTCGTTGAGCGCCACGGCCAGCCGTGTCCCATCGGTACTCCGTGCCGTCATGAGCCCTCCCCGTTCCGCCGTTTCCGACCCCACCATAGAAGTCGTTACGGAGTGACTCACCCCGTAACTCCGTAACAACGCGGGCGGGGCGCCCACCGGATTCGGTGGGCCCCCCGCCGGGGGTGCGTGCGGTGCGGGCCGGAGACTACTCGCAGGTCCCGGCGAACGTCTTGCGGGTCACCACGTCGGTGGCCGCGGCGCTCGTGTCCAGCCACGCGACGCGCTGACCGTCGCCGAGGGACGGGGCCAGCTGGGCGCCGGAGGAGCAGGAGACGCGGCTGAACTGACTGAGTCCGGCGAGCACGTCGGCCGTCCTGGCCACCTGCACCTTGCCAGGTCCGCTCCAGGAGCCGAGAGCGCCCCAGAGGTCGTACGTGGAGTAGGCGAAGTACTCGTCGCTGACGGAGAACTGCGCGACGTACGTGCTCGTCGGGTAGCGCAGCTTCGCGGCCTGGGACAGGTCGTCGAGCGGAGCCGACATGAACGTCGTGCTCGGGATCAGGAAGCCGCCGGTCTCACGCCAGAACACGCGCTCCGAGGTGATCTGGATGTCCGAGACGTAGTTGAAGAGGAAGCCGCTGATCCTCTTCGTCTGTGTGGTGCCCTTCGCGATGTCGTAGACGTGGACGTACGTGCCGTCTCCGCCCGCCCAGGCGATCCGGCCGTGCTTCATCGCGAGCCGGGCGGCCTTGGTACCGGCCTCCGGGGTCACGTTGACCGTTGTGCCGTCCGCCTTGCGGAGCATGACGTCCTGCTCGCCGTCGGCGGTGGTGCTGATGTAGGCGAGGGTGCCGTCGTCCGTCACCGGCTCGGTCTCGTCCGCGTCAGGGGCGTCGGCCAGCTTCTTGATCGCGCCCTGGCCCTTGTCACCGGCCCGGTAGATGCCGATGCCGTCGGCGCTGATGCGGGTGAAGACGATGCGGTCGTCGTCCAGGGAGGGATCCAGCAGGTAGGCGTCCTTCTGGGCCAGCTCGTGCGTCGGCTTCTTGTCGAAGCGGCCCACGGTGATGCCGAAGGCGGCGCTGCCCTGGTCCCAGGCGATGGCGTCGCCGTGGCTGATCGCGTAGACGTCGCCGTTGATCTGTGCGGCCTGCTCGTCGACCCCGCCGTAGACCTCGTACGCGGGCAGGACGTCGGCGCCGATGGTGGTGCCGTCGTGCGTGCCGCTCTTGTGCTCCCAGCCGTTCTCGATGCCGTGGTCGTCGAAGGCCTCGGTGATGGCGGCGAGGTCGGCACCGGAGACGTGCAGGGACTTGGCGGCGAGGACGACCGCGTTGCGCATGTCGGTGAAGCCGGACAGCGGGGTCAGGTAGTTCTGCGCGGACCGGTAGACGATCTGGTCGGCGAGCCTGCTGTCGATGTTCTTGCGCATGTCCCAGAGTGCGCCGCCGACGATGGTGGAGTTGTAGTGCACTCCGCCGTTGTCGATGTCGAGCGTGATGGGCTGGTAGTCCTTCTGCGCGCTGCGTCCGTCGTTCAGGTCGCGCAGGGCGCACTCCTCCAGCGGCTTGGTGCCGTTGCAGAGGTACTCACCGATGAGGCCGGACGTCGGGTCGCTCATCGCGATGCCCTTGTCGGCGGTCTCCATGGCGTTGCCGAAGTAGTCGGATATCGCCTCGTTGAGCGCGCCCGACTGGTTGAGGTAGACGAGCCCGGCGGAGTGCTCGGTGACACCGTGCGTCATCTCGTGGCCGACGACGTCCAGGCCGACGGAGAGCGGTACGCCGTCCATGTGGCCGTAGACCATCTTGGAGCCGTCCCAGAAGGCGTTGGCGTAGTCCTTGCCGTTCGACGCGACGTTGACGACCGAGTAGATCGTGCCGCCCTTGCCGTCGACGCCGTCCCGGCCGATCTGCTCCTTGTAGTACTCGTAGACCTTTCCCGCGTTCAGATGCGCGTCGACCGCGCCCGACGTGGTGTTGGCGCCGTCGAAGCGGTCACTCGCCGACGTGCCCAGGGGGATGTCGTCGGTGACCGGGCCGCCCGCGACGAGGCTGTAGCTCTTGCGCTGTGCGTCGTACGTACGGATCTGGCCGCCGGTCCGCGGGTACATGGCGCGCGTCGAGTCGACGAGCGTGTACGCACCGTCCGTCCCCTTGTCGACGTTCAGCTTCACCTCGCCGCCGTCGACGCGTACGCCCGTTCCCTCGGCGGGCGAGGCGTCGGCGGCGTCGATGTTGTTGTACGAGAGGGCGATGCCGCCCACGCGGGCGTCGACGTACACCTCCTGGCGCACGGGGCTGCCGTTCGCCTCGCCACCGGTGACGGTGAAGTGCCAGGCGAGCCTGCCGCCCCGGGCGTCGGGCAGCACGGACAGGCCGTGCGCCTCGGTCCTCGCGTCCCGCACGGCGGACAGGCCACGGTCGAGGGAGAACATCCGGCGCTTCGCGGTGGCTTCGCTCACCGTGGGCGTGGTGGAGACCGTGAGGTCGGTGTAGAGCGTGCCCGTGGCGGAGGTGACCTGCTGGCCGCCGTCGGCCGCCTGCGTCTGCACCGCGTACTCGGCGCCGAAGACCGGGACGCCGTCGTGCTTCTGCTGGAAGCGCACCGAGGACTGCTTCCCGTCCTTGGTGGTCTTCACCGTCGCCAGCTCGGAGACCGGGACCTTGTACGTGTCCTCATGAGCCTTCAGGTGGGCCCGGGCGGCCTCGGCCGGGGTGCCTTGCCTGGGGGCCTTGTCCAGGCCCTGGGTCATCGCGGGGGCGACGCCTGCCGGGTCGGTCGCCGGAGCCGTGGCGGTGTCGTCCGCCCAGGCCGGAGCACCCATCAGCGCCGCGCCGGTCGCGGCGGCGACCACCCCGGTCGCCAGCATCCGCAGCACGCTCGTTCGTCTCACGGGACCTCCCCATCGCACACCTGTGCCTGAGCCGTGTGGGCGTCTCAGGCGTTGACGTGCTGATCGTTCGCCATGGGAGGGCACGCGAACAAGAGATGGCGATGGCGCGAACATGCCGTGGCGTAATTACGCCTCAGGAACCCTGCTGCACCGACAGATTGTCCGCAGATTCGGGAAGCCACCCGGCCCGTGCCGCGTACCAGCCGAGCTGGAACCGCGTCGCCGCACCCACCTCGTCCATCAGCGCGTGCAGCCGGCGCTGCACGGTGCGGTGCCCCATCCCCAGCTGGCGGGCGATGGCGGCGTCGGTCAGCCCGACGTGGAGAAGCGCCACGATCTGCCGGTCGATCACCGCGACCGGGGACTCCTCGCGGTCCTCCGCACCGGTCAGGCTCAGCCGCCGGCCCTTCTCGAAATGCTGCTCGAAGAGCGAGACCAGAGCCGTGAGCAGACCGGTGCGGTGGACGACCAGCGCAACCGGCTCCGTCTCGCGCTCCGGGTCAAGAGGCAGCAGGGCGACGCGACGGTCCATGATGGCGAGCTTGATGGGCAGCCGGTCCGTCACGGATATGTGCTGCCCCTGGGCGACGCACGAAGCCAACAGGTCCGCGGTCGCCGGATGCTCCAGCCACTCACGCTCGACGACGCTGCGCACGGTCACCCCGCGACGTATCATCTCGGCGTCCACCTCTTCGTGGTTGTCCTCGAAACTGAGAACCGCCGGCACGTGTCTGGCCGGCACCAGCGTGCACACCTCACTCCTGGCCTGACGCTGCATGGTCAGCAGCCGACGCCTGATCGCCGCCGGGCCGGACAGCACCTCCACCGGGGCACCCGCCCCGTACATCTGCGCGGAGCGGTGCCGTTCGGAGAGGTCCCCCACGAGCGACTCGACCCGGTGCAGGGCGGACCGCCGGGATTCGAGGAGCGGTCCGAGCGCGAGAACGGGCGAGGCGGCCCGGTAGCGGACAGTCCCGCCGGGCTCCGGCAGATCGGCACTGGCCAGCCCGCGCTCGACGAGCGATTCGAGGGCATCCGCCACCGCCGCCCCGCTCAACGGACCTACGAGCGCATCCGGTTCACAGTCGGGGCGGTCCACGAGCAGACGGTAGACCGCGTCCTCTTCCCGTCCGAGGCCGAGCAGCGTCAGCAGCGACGCGTCCACCGGTCCGCGCCGACCGACGTCCTCCGGCCGGCCCGGCTCCCCGCCCGGCGTCTCGGAACCCGCCATGCCCCACCCCTTCCGGCCCGCCACGTCAACGGCGTCAGGCTATCCGGCAGGATCAGGACGATCGGTCTCAGGCGAAGTCGTACACCGTCACCGGTATGTCCCCTCCGGTCAGCCGCCTCTCGATCAGGGGCTCGATCCGGGACCACTTCCCACCCGCCAGCCCGCAGCCGATTCGTGGCATGTGGACCGAGGCTCCCAGTTCGGCCGCCCGGTCCGCCACCGCCCCCAACGCCGTATCGATGGCCTCGTACCGCACGGGCACTCCCTTGCTGCCGGTGCGCATCCCCCGCTGGCCGATCATGTTGGCCACCCAGAGATACGGTCCCACCTGGACGAACTGCACGGCACCCAGGGCGAAGTCGTTGCCCGCGCGCTCGCGGTGCCAGCGCCGGTAGGCAGCTTCCGGTTCGGGCCAGCGGCGCGAGAGGGCCAGGACGAAGCCCTTGCCCCAGCCACCCAGGTCGTTGCAGACGTGGACGATCAGCTTGACGCCCTTGCCCTGCGGGGCCGTGGCGTCCCCCCGTACGTAAATGATCTCCGACATGGCCTCACGGTACGGGCAGCCACTGACAACGGGGCCGGGGTGGACGGCACAGCCGCGGTGCCGGACACTTTCACAGCAGTGGTGAGACACCGGACCTGTCCGACACGAGGAGCAGCGAATGGCTACCGGGACCGACGAGCCGACACTCACGGTGGACGAGCTGGCGGCGCGCGCCGGAGTCACCGTGCGCACGGTGCGTTTCTACAGCACCCGTGGGCTGCTGCCGCCGCCGGTCATCGGGCCGCGCCGGGTCGGGCACTACGGGCACGAGCACCTCTCCCGGCTGGCGCTCATCGAGGAGCTGCAGCACCAGGGCATGACGCTCGCCGCGATCGAACGCTATCTGGAACAGCTGCCGGCCGGTCTGAACGCCCACGACCTCGCGATCCACCGGGCCCTGGTGGCCTCGTGGGCGCCCGATTCGGCGGAGGACGCGACCCGCGCGGAACTGGAGCGGCGCGCGGGGCGGCCGCTGTCCCAGCAGGACATCGAGCGACTGGCCGCGATGGGTGTGCTGGAGCGGTCCGATCCAGGGGACGGCGTGTTCCGGCTGGATCCGGGTCTGTTGCGGCTCGGCGTGGAGCTGCTCGAAGTGCCCATCGCACACGAGACGATTCTCGCCGCCCGCACGGTCCTGCTGGAGCACACCCGCTCTGTCGCGCATGAGCTGACCCGGCTGTTCCGGGACGAGGTCTGGAATCCGTACCGCGAACGGGAAACGGACCCGGAGCACCTCAGAACGATGAAGTCGCTGTCCGCGGACATGCAGCCGATCGTGCTGCAGGCGCTGGTGACCGCCTTCCAGCGTTCACTCAGGGACGAGTTGCGGACCGCGTTCGCGGCCGAGTAGCACCTGCCTGACCCGCACCCCACGCGAGGGCGGGGTGCGGGACCGGCGGTGTCGGCGTCAGTCGTGGAAGGTCTCGCCCTTCTCCGCCTTGTCCACGAGCAGGGCGGGCGGCAGGAAGCGGTCGCCGTACCGCTCGGCGAGTTCCCGGGCGCGGGCGACGAATCCGGGCAGCCCGCCCTCGTACCCGTTGATGTACTGGAGCACGCCACCGGTCCACGCGGGGAAGCCGATGCCCATGATGGAGCCGATGTTGGCGTCGGCGACGGTGATCAGGACGTTCTCCTCCAGGCAGCGAACGCTGTCCAGGGCCTCCGAGAAGAGCATCCGCTCCTGCATGTCGGTGAAGGAGACATCCGCGTCCGCCTTCGTGAAGTGCTCACGCAGGCCGGGCCACAGACGCGTGCGCTTCCCGTTCTCGTCGTACTCGTAGAAGCCCGCACCGCCGCTGCGGCCGGGGCGGCCGAACTCGTCGACCATCCGGTCGATGACCGCGTCCGAGGGGTGCCCGGCCCAGTTGCCGCCCGCCTCCTCGACGGCCCTGCGGGTCTCGTCGCGGATCTTGCGGGGCAGGGTCAGCGTCAACTCGTCCATCAGGGAGAGCACCTTGGCCGGGTAGCCGGCCTGGGCGGCGGCCTGCTCGACGGAGGCGGGCTCGACGCCCTCGCCGACCATGGCGACGCCCTCGTTGATGAACTGGCCGATGACGCGCGAGGTGAAGAAGCCACGGGAGTCGTTGACGACGATCGGCGTCTTCTTGATCCGGCGGACCAGGTCGAAGGCGCGGGCCAGGGCCTCGTCGCCGGTCTTCTCGCCCTTGATGATCTCGACGAGCGGCATCTTGTCGACGGGCGAGAAGAAGTGCAGCCCGATGAAGTCGACGGGGCGCTCGACCCCTTCGGCCAGCGCCGTGATGGGCAGCGTGGAGGTGTTGGAGCAGAGCAGGGCGTCGGGCTCGATGATGTCCTGGATCTCCTGGAACACCTTGTGCTTGAGGGCGGTGTTCTCGAAGACGGCCTCGATGACGGCGTCGCAGCCCGCGAGGTCGGCCGGGTCACCGGTCGGCGTGATGCGGGCCAGCAGCTCGTCCCGCCCGGCCTCGGTCGTACGGCCCCGGGAGAGCGCCTTGGCGAGCAGCTTCTCGCTGTACGCCTTGCCCTTGGCCGCGGCCTCCGTGGAGACGTCCTTGAGGACGACGTCGATGCCGGCCCGGGCGCAGGAGTACGCGATGCCCGCGCCCATCATCCCGGCGCCGAGGACAGCGACCCTGCGGACCGGGCGTTCCTCGATCCCCTTGGGGCGACTGGCACCGGAGTTGACGGCCTGGAGGTCGAAGAAGAACGCCTGGATCATGTTCTTCGAGACCTGGCCGGTGACCAGCTCGGTGAAGTACCGGGCCTCGATGGTCAGCGCGGTCTCGAAGTCGACCTGCGAGCCCTCGACGGCGGCGGCCAGGATGTTGCGCGGCGCGGGCATGGGGGCGCCGGCGAGCTGCTTCTTCAGGTTGGACGGGAAGGCCGGCAGGTTGGCGGCGAACTTGGGGTTCGACGGGGTGCCGCCGGGGATCCGGTAGCCCTTGACGTCCCAGGGCTGCTGGGACTCGGGGTTCGCGTCGATGAAGGCCCTGGCCTTGTCGAGCATCTCCTCGGGGGTGGCGGCGACCTCGTGGACCAGGCCGTTCTCCAGCGCCCGCCGCGGGGTGTACTGGGTGCCCTGGAGGAGGACCTTGAGCAGCGCGTCGGCGATGCCCATGAGGCGTACGGTGCGGGTGACGCCGCCACCGGCGGGCAGCAGGCCGAGGGTGACCTCGGGCAGGCCGATGCGGGAGCCGGGGGCGTCGAGGGCGACGCGGTGGTGGGAGGCGAGGGCGATCTCGTAACCGCCGCCGAGGGCCGCACCGTTGATGGCGGCGACGACGGGCTTTCCGAGGGTCTCGATGCGGCGCAGCGACCTCTTGATCGCGGTGCCGGCGTCGAACGCGGCCTGCGCGTTCTCGGGACCGATCCTGATCATGTCCTTGAGGTCGCCGCCCGCGAAGAAGGTCTTCTTGGCGGAGGCGTAGATGATGCCGCGGATGGAGTCCTTCTCGGCCTCGGCCCGGTCGGCGACGGCCGCGATGGAGTCCCTGAAGGCCTGGTTCATCGTGTTGGCGGACTGGTTGGGATCGTCGAGTACGAGGGTGACGACGCCGGTCTCGTCCTGTTCCCAGCGAATGGTCGTGCTCTCGGTCATTTGCTTGTCTTCTCCGTAGGAAGGGGAACGGTCAGAGACGCTCGATGACGGTGGCGATGCCCATGCCGCCGCCCACGCAGAGGGTGGCGAGGCCGTAGCGCTTGTCCCGGCGCTCCAGTTCGTCGATGAGCGTGCCGAGGATCATCGCGCCGGTGGCGCCGAGCGGGTGGCCGAGCGCGATGGCGCCGCCGTTGACGTTGATCTTGTCGAGGGAGAGCCCCATGTCGCGGGCGAAGCGCAGGACGACGCCGGCGAAGGCCTCGTTGATCTCGACGAGGTCGATGTCGTCGATGGTCAGCCCCGCCTTCGCGAGCGCCTTGCGGGTGGCGGGCGCTGGGCCGGTGAGCATGATGGTGGGCTCGGAGCCGGAGACCGCGGCGGAGACGATCCGGGCGCGCGGGGTGAGTCCGTAGCGCTCGCCGATCTCCTTCGAGCCGATCGCGACGAGGGCGGCTCCGTCGACGATGCCGGAGGAGTTGCCCGCGTGGTGGACGTGGTCGATCTTCTCCACCCAGTGGTACTTCTGGAGCGCCACCGCGTCGAAGCCACCCATCTCGCCGATCGCCGCGAACGACGGCTTCAGCGAGGCGAGGGAGTCGGCGGTGGTGCCGGGGCGCATGTGCTCGTCGTGGTCGAGGACGACGAGGCCGTTGCGGTCCTTGACGGGGACGACGGACCGCGCGAAGCGGTTGTCCTTCCACGCCTCGGCGGCGCGCTCCTGCGACAGGGCGGCGAACTCGTCGACGTCGCGGCGCGAGAAGCCCTCGATGGTGGCGATGAGGTCGGCGCCGACGCCCTGGGGTGCGAAGCCGGTCTCGTAGTTGGTCATCGGGTCCATGGCCCAGGCGCCGCCGTCGGAGCCCATCGGGACGCGGGACATCGACTCGACGCCGCCCGCGAGGATGAGGTCCTCCCAGCCCGAACGGACCTTGGCGGCGGCCATGTTGACGGCTTCCAGACCAGAGGCACAGAAGCGGTTCTCCTGGACGCCTGCGACGGTGTCGGGGAGCCCGGCCGCGATGGCGGCGATGCGCGCGATGTCGGAGCCCTGGTCACCGAGCGGGCTGACGACACCGAGCACGATGTCGTCGACGGCCGCCGGGTCCAGGCCCGGGAAGCGGTCGCGGAGCTCGTGGATCAGGCCGACGACGAGGTCGATCGGCTTGGTGCCGTGCAGGGCCCCGTTGGCCTTGCCGCGGCCGCGCGGGGTGCGGATCGCGTCGTAGACGAATGCTTCGGTACTCAAGACAGCTGCCTTTCGAGGGTGGTGGCGCAACAGGGCCGGGCAAACAGGGTCGGGCACACAGGCCGGGCAGGCGGAACCGGTCGGCCCGGCGGGGCAGGAGTGCGGGGTCAGGCGAGCAGCGAGCGGCCGATGATCTCCTTCATGATCTCGGTCGTTCCGCCGTAGATGGTCTGGATGCGACCGTCGACGAACGCCCTGGCCACCGGAAACTCCGCCATGTAGCCGTATCCGCCGTGCAGTTGGAGGCAGCGGTCGGCGACGCGCTTCTGCAGCTCGGTCGCCCACCACTTCGCCATGGAGGCGTGCACGGCGTCGAGCGTCCCTTCCGAGTGGTCGACGATGCACCGGTCGAGGAACGCCCGGGTGACGGCGCACTCGGTGGCCATCTCCGCGATCTCGAAGCGGATGTGCTGGAGCTTGGACAGCGGCCGTCCGAAGGCCTCGCGCTCCTTGACGTACGTGGTGGTGATCTCCAGGAGGTGTTCGGCGGCGGCGATCCCGGCGACGGCTATACCCATCCGCTCCTGGGCGAGATTGGTCATCAGGTGGATGAAGGCGCCGTCGAGCTCGCCGAGGAGGTTCTCCTTGGGAACGCGCACGTCGTTGAAGAACAGCTCGGCGGTGTCCTGGGACTTCTGGCCGATCTTGTCGAGGTTGCGGCCGCGCTCGAAGCCCTCGGCGCCGCGCTCGACGACGATGAGCGAGAGCCCCTTGGCGCCGCCCTCGGGGGTCGTCTTCGCGACGACGACCACCAGGTCGGCGAGGATGCCGTTGGAGATGAACGTCTTCGAGCCGTTGAGGAGCCAGTGGTCTCCCTTGTCCTCGGCGGTGGTGCGGATGCCCTGGAGGTCGGACCCGGCGCCCGGCTCGGTCATCGCGATGGCGGTGATGATCTCGCCGCTGCAGAAGCCGGGCAGCCAGCGCCGCTTCTGTTCCTCGGTGGCGAGGCCGGTCAGGTAGGGGCCGATGATGTCGTTGTGGAGCCCGAGTGCGAGACCGGGGGTGCCCGCCCGGGTGAACTCCTCCGCGAGGACCGCGCTGTAGCGGAAGTCGGTGTTCCCGCCGCCCCCGTACTCCTCGGGCACGGCGAGGCCGAGCAGCCCCTGCCGTCCTGCGGCGAGCCAGGCCCGGCGCGAGACGATGCCGTCCTTCTCCCACTGTTCGTAGTGCGGGAGGACCTCCTTCGCCAGGAAGGTGCGAACGGTCTCGCGGAACGCGTCGTGCTCCTCGGTGAAGATCTGCCGCTGCATCAGTCGGTCGTGTCCTTCCGGGTGGGCCGCAGGGCCGGTACGCCCCAGTCGGCGGCGACGGCTTCGGTGTCCGCGCCCGGCTGCGCCGGTCCGCTGTGCACCGAGGAGGGCGTCGCCGAGAACCGGGGCGCGGGCGCGGGCTGGATGAGTGCGCCGTGTTCCACGAAGGTGGAGCGGGCGGCGAGGTGCGGGTGGTGCGGTGCCTCGCGCAGGGAGAGGACCGGTGCCACACAGGCGTCCGAGCCGTCGAAGACCTCGGTCCACTCGGTGCGCGTACGGGTGCGGAACCGGGCGGCGACGACACTGCGCAACTCGTCCCATCGGGCGATGTCGCCCCGGTCCGGGGCCGTCTCACCGATGCCGAGGAGTTCGGTGAACTCCGCGTAGAACCGCTTCTCGAGCGGGCCGACCGCCATGTACTCGCCGTCCGCGGTCTCGTACGAGCCGTAGAAGGGGCAGCCGCCGTCCAGGAGGTTGGAGCCGCGCCGGTCCTGCCAGCCGCCGGCCTGCAGCATGCCGTGGATCATCATGGTCAGGTGCGCGGTGCCGTCGACGATCGCCGCGTCGACGACCTGTCCGGTACCACCGGGGGTCCGGGCGTGCTGGAGAGCGGCGAGGACGCCGACGACGAGATAGAGCGAGCCGCCCGCGTAGTCGCCGAGCAGGTTGGCCGGGACGGTGGGCGGCTCCCCCGGTTTGCCGATCATGGAGAGGGCGCCGGTGACCGCGATGTACGCGATGTCGTGCCCGGCCCGTTCGGCGAGGGGACCGTCCTGGCCCCATCCGGTCATGCGCCCGTAGACGAGTTGCGGGTTGCGGGCCAGGCAGGCGTCCGGGCCCACTCCCAGGCGTTCGGCGACGCCGGGCCGGTACCCCTCGATCAGGACGTCGGCGCGCTCGGCCAGATCCAGGACCGTGTCCGGGCCGGATGCGGCCTTGAGGTCGACGAGGACGGAGCGCTTGTTGCGGTTGGTGAGGTCGAGGGCCGGATCGATGCCGAGACCGGCACCGCCGGGCCGGTCGACCCGCACCACGTCGGCGCCCAGATCGGCCAGGAGCATCGCGGCGAACGGGCCGGGCCCGATGCCGGCCAGTTCGACCACGCGCACCCCTGCCAGTGGGCCGCGCGGCCCGGGCGAGCCGTTCCCTGTCGTTGCCATCGAGCCCCCAGCGGTGTGACACAACCGATGTAACATCGATGATGCTAAGAACGCACCGCGCTCCGCACAACCCCTTGGAGCGAGCAAGCGCTTAGTTGTTCTCCCTGGAATCCTCCCTCACGAAGCCTCCCCGGCCGCACAGCGCCACGGCCGGCTCCGCTACCCTCTGCCTGCTACATCGGCGCCGGCCCCTGCGGAGGCACTCGTGAACAGGCAGAACGGGGCACCACGCCCCTATGACGTAGTCCTCTTCGGCGCCACGGGTTTCGTGGGTGTGCTCACCGCCGAGTATCTGGCGGCCCACGCCCCGGACAGCAGCCGCTGGGCCCTGGCCGGCCGCAACCGCGCCAAGCTGGAACAACTGCGCAACCGCCTCACCGCACTGCATCCGCACTGCGCGGACCTCCCGCTGCTGCACGCCGATGCCGACGACGCGGACACGCTGCGCGCCCTGGCCGAGTCCACCCATGTGGTGGCCACGACCGTGGGCCCGTACGTCTGGTACGGAGAGAAGCTGGTCGCCGCCTGCGCCGAGGCGGGCACGGACTACACGGACCTCTCGGGCGAGCCGGAGTTCGCCGACCGGATGTACCTGGAGCACGATGCCCGGGCGCGCGAGACCGGCGCACGGATCGTGCACGCCTGCGGTTTCGACTCCGTACCGCACGATCTCGGTGTGTACTTCACGGTCCGGCAGCTGCCGGAGGACGTCCCGCTCCGCGTCGACGGATTCGTCCGCTCCAACGCCGCCTTCTCGGGCGGTACGTTCGCCTCCGCGCTCACGGCCATGGGCCGCGGGCCGCAGATGCTGCGCGCCGCCGGGGAACGCCGGCTGCACGAGCCGCGGCTGGTCGCCCGTCGCGCCCGCGCCCCGCTCGGCGGGCCTCACTTCAGCACGGAGACCGGCACCTGGGCCCTTCCGCTGCCGACGCTCGACGCTCGGATCGTGGAGCGCTCGGCCCGCGCACTCCCCCGCTACGGCCCCGACTTCCGCTACCGGCACTTCGCCTCGGTCAAGCACCTGCCGGTGGCCCTGGGCGGCACGGCGGCCCTGGGCGCCCTGCTCGGCGCGGCACAGCTGCCGGCCGTACGGAACTGGCTGATGGATCGCTACGAGCCCGGGTCCGGCCCGGACCAGGAGCGCCGCCGTCGGAGCTGGTTCACGGTCCGGTTCGTCGGCGAGGGCGGCGGCCGCCGGGTCTTCACCGAGGTGTCGGGCGGCGATCCGGGCTACGACGAGACGGCGAAGATGCTGGCGGAGTCGGCACTGAGCCTGGCGCTGGACGAGCTTCCCCCGACATCGGGGCAGGTCACCACGGCCGTCGCGATGGGCGACGCGCTGCTCGAACGGCTGCGCCGGGCCGGTCTGCGCTTCCGGGTGGCGGACGTGCGCTGACGCGCCGCCGGCGGACGCCGCCTAGAAGATCCAGGAGGCCAGGGTGTAGAGCATCGCCCCGGCCCAGACGAAGCCGACCGCACCCCCGATCAGCATGCCCAGCGCCACACGGCGCTGAGCGGGGTGAAGAGGGGCTGTTCGGGCATTTGAGCGAGATGCGTTCATGTGTCCAGAGTGCCGACCATGATCGGCGGGCGCTATCCGTACGGATACTCAGACGCCCCGGCACCGTCCCCGGACCGGCCTCGGACGGTGGCCTCCCGGAGCACCCGCCTGCACAGCGCGTCGGCCCGGCGGGTCGTCTCCGGCTGACGGAAGTCACGGGCCAACAGCAGCGTGTGCGCGCAGGCGTTGTCCAGGCCGGTGCGGTGTCCGACCGAGACGTACACCGGTTTGGTGCCGTCCTGGGTGCGCAGCGCCTGCCCCACCTCCTCGCCCCCGTCGAGCAGCGGTGACCGGTCGCCGCGGTGGGGTCCGGGCTGTTCGTACGAGAAGGTGAACGGGTTCTTCGCGACGCCGATGACGGGGAGCCCGGTGAGCACACCCAGGTGGCTGGCGAGGCCGAAGCGGCGCGGGTGGGCCCGTCCGTAGCCGTCGCAGACGACGAGACCCGGGTCCACGGGCAGGGACTCCAGGGCGGCCAGCACGGTGGGAATCTCGCGGAAGGCGAGGAGCCCCGGGATGTAGGGGAAGGTGACCTGTCCGACGGCGGTGGACTCGGCCACCACCTCCAGCGTGGCCGCGTCGAGGACGACGGCCGCCGCGACGACGACGTCGCGCTCGTCGTCGTACGCGACGTCGACGCCCGTCACCCGGCCGGTGCCCGGCGGCGGCCCGGGCTCGTCGAGCACCACCCGGGCGCGCAGGGTGTCCTGGAGGGCGCGGGCCTCGGCCTCGTCGGCAGGCATCCGAAGTGTTGTCATGATGCCGGTCAGCTTAGGGCGCGGCTCCCCCGGCCCTGCGATCGTCCGGCCGGAAGGCCCCGGGCGCCCGTCAGCGGACGGCCGCGCGTGCGGCCCGCCCCTTTTCGCCGGCTGCCCAGCAGCTCCCGTCCGCGGTGCAGTCGACCGTGTCGTACGACCCGGTGTCGACCGTGCGCCAGGTGCGGCCGCCGTCCGTGGTGAGGTCGGTGCCGGTCGGGCCGACCGCCAGTGCGGCCGACCGGCTGTGCGGCAGCCAGGCGACGCCCGAGCGGTAGGCGGCGGGCGGTGACTGTGACGGCCGCCAGCCGCGGCCGCCGTCGGAGGTGACCGCCGCGGCTCGGGGCGACAGCTGGTCGGCGCGGAAGTCGCCGCCGACCGCGATGCCATGGGTGCGGTCCCGGAAGGCGAGGCCGAACACACCCCGGGCCGGGTCCCCCGCCGGAACCGGCGACTCGGTCGCGGTCCAGGTCAGCCCGCGGTCGCCCGAGTGCAGGACCCGGGCGGTGGCCGCCCCGCCCGTGGCCAGCCAGACGTCCTTCGGGCCGGCGCTGACCAGGCACTGCCCACTGGCCGCGAACCCCGCCTCGCCCGCTTGGGCCTGCGGCATGCCGGCACCGGGCAGCACGTTCCAGCTGCGGCCGCCGTCGGCGGTGGACAGGATCCGGAACCGCCCGTCCACGGGGTCGCTCATGGCGAGGCCGTGGCGGCTGTCGAAGAACGTGAGGCAGTCGTAGAAGGCGCGTGCGTCGGTGTTGCGGAAGGACTCGGTCCAGGTGGCCCCGCCGTCGTCCGTGCGCAGCACCCGGGATGCCTCGCCCTCGCCGATGGCCAGGGCCACCGCCCGCCGGGCGTCGAAGGCCTCGATGTCGCGGAACTCCAGCCCCGCGTCGGCCGCGCCGGGAGGCGAGACGTCGCGCCAGTGCCGGCCGCCGTCCGTGGTGCGCAGCACGGTGCCCTTCGAGCCCGCGAGCCACGCCGTGCGGCCGCTGACGGCCGCGAGACCGCGGAAGCGGGCGTCCGTCCCGGTGGCGGTGGGCGTCCAGGCCGGTCCGTGCCGTTCGCCGGGTGCCGCGTGGGCCGCGGGTGCGGCCAGCGCGGCTGCCACGGCCGCCCCGCACAGTCCCAGTGACATCAGTCGTCGCGTCTTCCCCAAGGCCCTCATGGCGCTGGAAGCTAACCCACGGGCCACTCCCCGTCCAGGGTGCATCGCCGGGAAATGGGCACGTGATGATCAGGAAGTGGTGTGCGGTGACGCAGCTCACGCCATGCTCCGGTGCACGAATCGAGGCGTTCCATCGTCTGTATGAGTGCCGGTAACCGTTCATCCGGTCGCGAGAGGGAGCAGGTCTTGTCCACCGTTATCGAACAGTCCGTGAAGGCCCGCATGGTCGCATCCGCACCGCAGATGGAGACGCTTCCCGCAGTCCTGAGCTACGACCGCACGGATCCCTTCGCCGTACGCATGGCGTTCCCCGCGCCGGCGACGCTGGAGGGCACCGAGGTGTCCTGGGAGTTCTCCCGGGAGCTGCTGGCAGCGGGGATGGACGCGCCGGCGGGGGTCGGGGACGTACGCGTCAGGCCCTTCGGATACGACCGTACGGTGCTGGAGTTCCACGCTGCGGAAGGCATCGCCATGGTGCACGTGCGCACGGCTGAGCTGCGCCGTTTCCTGCGGCGCGCGCAGGATCTGGTCCCCGCCGGGGACGAGTACCGCTTCCTGGACCTGGACCGGAGCCTGACCGATCTGCTCGACGGTTCCTGCTGACCGGGAGCCCTCGCCGGCACTCACGCGGGTCGGGGCCCTCGGGGTCGCCCGCGCGGGACCCACGCCCTAATTCGCTTGCCCCGCTCCGCGGGCCGTCGTACCTTCGTTGATGTCCTTGTTGTCGCCGATAGGAGTAGGACGTTGCTCGTCTGAGGTCTTGAGACACCGTGTTGCGCGCCATGCCATGTCTGCACATGTCCGCGTGCCCGAGTGTGACCTCAGCTCTTCGAGCCGTCCTCCGCGACCAGGGCCTTCCCTCTCCACTTCCGGAAATTCTTCCGTGGAAAGCCAGTGACCGGTGTCTCGCCCCGTTGCCCCTGTCCTTCCTCGCAACCGGGAGATTCCTCATGTCTACCCCTCTGACCCACATCACCTGCGCGTCGCTCTCCTTCGCATGGCCCGACGGCAGTCCGGTCCTCGACGACTTCCATCTCACCGTGGGACCCGGCCGAACCGGACTCATCGGCCTCAACGGCTCGGGCAAGTCGACCCTGCTGCGGCTGATCGCCGGTGAACTCACGCCCACCGAGGGCCACATCAGGACGGCGGGCGAGGTCGGCCATCTGCCGCAGAACGTGGTCCTGGACACCGCGCTGCGCGTCGACGCCGCCCTGGGCATCGCCGGAACCCGTGCGGCTCTGCACGCCATCGAGGCGGGCGATGTCGGCGAGGAGCGGTTCGCCGCCGTCGGTGACGACTGGGACGTGGAGGAGCGGGCGCTCGCCACGCTCGACCAGCTCGGCCTCGGCCGCATCGGGCTCGACCGGACCATCGGCGAGATGTCGGGCGGTGAGTGCGTGCTGCTGCGCCTGGCGGCGCTGCTGCTGGCCCGGCCCGAGGTGCTGCTGCTCGACGAACCGACGAACAACCTGGATCTGTACGCACGACGGCGCCTGTACGCCGCGGTCGACGCGTGGAACGGCGTGCTCGTCGTCGTCAGCCACGACCGGGAGCTCCTGGAGCGGGTCGACCAGATCGCCGATCTGCGGGACGGCTCGGTCACCTGGTACGGCGGGAACCTCTCGGCGTACGAGGAGGCGCTCGCCGTGGAACAGGAGGCCGCCGAGCGGATGGTGCGGGTCGCCGAGGCCGATGTGCACCGCCAGAAGCGCGAACTCGCCGAGGCACAGGTCAAGCTGGCACGGCGCAGGCGTTACGGACAGAAGATGCAGGAGAACAAGCGCGAACCGAAGATCGTCATGGGCGCCCGCAAGCGCGCCGCCCAGGAGTCGGCGGGCAAGCACCGCATCATGCACGCGGAGAAGCTGGCCGAAGCGAAGGAGCGCCTCGACGACGCTGTCGAAGCGGTGCGGGACGACGCCGGGATCAGGGTCGAACTACCGCACACCAAGGTCCATCCGGGCCAGGGCGTGCTCATGCTGAGCGGCCTGGAACTGGCGTACGGGGCACGGGTGCAGGGTTCGTTCGAGGTGCGCGGTCCGGAGCGCATCGCGCTGGTCGGACGCAATGGTGCGGGCAAGACCACGCTGTTGCGGACGCTGGCCGGCGAGCTGGCGCCGGTGTCCGGCGAGGCTTCGGTGCGGTTGCCGATGCGTTTTCTGCCGCAGCGGCTGGATGTGCTGGACGACGAGTTGAGCGTGGTGGAGAACGTGGCGCGGTTCGCACCGGATGCCACGGACAACCGGATCAGGGCGCGACTGGCACATTTTCTGTTCAGGGGCGCACGGGCGGACCGGCCGGCCGGGACCCTGTCGGGCGGAGAGCGGTTCCGTGCGGCTCTGGCCGCGCTGCTGCTGGCCGAGCCGGCACCTCAGCTGCTGATGCTGGACGAGCCGACGAACAACCTCGACATGACGAGCGTGCACCGGCTGACGGCGGCACTCGACTCGTACGAGGGAGCGCTGATCGTGGCGAGCCACGACGTGCCGTTCCTCGAATCGATCGGCATCACGCGCTGGCTGCTGCTCGACGGCGGTCTCCGGGACACGACGGCCGAGGAGGTGCGCACCGGCCTGTGACATGCGGGGGCGCAGGTCAGTGGGTCTGCGGGGAGGGGCTAGCGATGGAGTAACGCCCAGGTCTTGGAGCCGCCGGAGGCAGTCAGTGCGGGGGCCAGTCCCCAGTCCCCGCCGTGTGCGTCCACCGCGGCGGCCAGCAGCCACATGCTGGCGCTGCGGTGCTCACGGCACTCCTCGGACTTCTCGGCCGATTCATGGGCCGGGTGCTGGTCGTAGAGGGTGATCCGCAGCGCGTCGAACTGCCAGTGGACCCGCAGGAGCATCTCCCGGTCCGGGGTGAAGCGGTAGGCGGCCGCGACCAGTTCCGAGGTGGCGAGGACGGCCGTCTCTGCGAGTTCGGCGAGACCGTGCCGGGTGAGCAGTTCGTCCACGGCACGGCGGGCGAGGCCCGCGCAGAAGGCGCCGCCCGGAAGAGCGAACGAGTAGCTGAGGTTGTCCGCCGCCGGCGGTTGCGGGCCGGCGGGTGCGAGGGCCGGGAGACAACGCAATGCGCCCTTCATCAAGTGCTGCTCACATTTCTCATACGTGTGGTGACGATCACACACAGGGGCATGGTCGCCCCGTGTGAGACTTGCACTACCGACCGTAGCGCACGACCGGAGCACAGTGCTACTACTTGTGTGGTTCCGGTCATTTCGACACTCCCCACCCCCGGAGGACGCACACCGTGCCACCCAGAAGCACCCCAACCGCACGGCAACAACGACTCGGGTACGAACTGCGCAAGCTGCGCGAACAGTCGGGAATGACAGCACAGCAGGCCGCGGCGCTGCTCGGGGTCGACCGCACCCGCATCCCGAACATCGAGTCCGGCAGGTTCGGCATCAGCGCCGAGCGGGTCCGCACCCTGGCCTTCAACTACGGCTGTCCGGACACCGGCCTCGTGGACCTGCTGGCCGAGATGGCCCAGGAGCGGGCCCGGGGCTGGTGGGAGGAACAACGCGGCCTACTGCTGCCGAGCCTGCTGGACATCGCCGAACTCGAGTTCCACGCAGTGGAGTTGGTCACCGCAACCACCACACACATCCCCGGCCTGCTACAGACCGAGGAGCATGCCCGTGCCGTCTTCGACACGGCCGACCCCCAGCTGCCCCGCCCCGATCTGATAGCCCGGCTCTCGCTGCGGCTGCGCCGCCAGGAAGTGCTCGAACGGGACCGGCCGCCACTGTACGAAGCGGTGATCCACGAGGCCGCACTGCGGATGCAGTTCGGCGGCCCCAAGATCGCCAGGGCGCAACTGGAGCACATTCTCGACCAGTCGGAGCGCGACCGGATCACGGTCCGGGCCATCCCGTTCGCGGCAGGCGGTTTCCCCGGGGCCGGGCAGTCGTTCACCTATGTCGGCGCAGCCGTTCCGCAGCTCGATACCGTGCAGCTCGATTCCTCGCACGGTTCGATGCTGCTGGACGCGGATATGCAACTACGTAGATACCGGGGCCTGTTGGAGCGCCTGCGCACGCTCGCGCTCCCCGTCGAGGAATCGCGCGACTTCATCCGACGCATAGCCCAGGACCTCTGAGGAGAGACCATGAAGGAAATCTGCTGGGACGAAGCGTTCTGCAGCGAGGGTGCGAACTGCTTCCGTTTCGGACTCGACGACCAGGGCCGCGCCTACATCGGCTCCACGACCGACACGGCGACCTATGTCAGCGACTCCATCGAGGCACTGCAGGCACTGATCTTCGCGGTGAAGGCGGGCGCGGCTGACCATCTGCTCTGATCCGGCCCGTCCCGACCGTGCCCCTCGTGCGCTGCGCTCCGAGTACGCCGACTGTTCAGAGCTCATCGCCGCCGGGGCCCGGCCCGGCCGATTATGCGACTTTCACGCGACTCATTCCCGCCTGCCTGACCCTCTGTGTATACGCCTGACCTGCACTTATAACAATACGTGAGCGATTGTCGCCCGGACGGGCTTGGCGGAGGCCTTACCGCCGCTTTAACCTACGGTCTCGTAACCTACGAAGCCGTAGGTAATTCTCCCGTCCCCAGGAGCCCCCGTGACGATCACCTCTCCCCACCTCGGCAGTTCACAGGCGTGGACCGACGCCCAACTGCTGTACGCGCTGGAAGAGGTGGTGGAGAAGGAGCTCAACCGCCATCTCAAGGTCGCCAAGGACTGGATGCCCCACGAGTACGTTCCGTTCTCCGACGGCCGGAACTTCCCCGGCGTCTTCGAGGACGGCCAGGCCTGGGAGGCCGAGCAGTCCAAGGTCACGGACATCGGCAAGATCGCCCTGGTCGTGAACCTGCTGACCGAGGACAACCTCCCCAGCTACCACCACGAGATCGCCTCGCTCTTCGGCCGCGACGGAGCCTGGGGCACCTGGGTGCACCGCTGGACCGCCGAGGAGGGCCGCCACGGCATCGTGATGCGCGACTACCTGCTCACCTCGCGCGCGGTGGACCCGGACAAGCTGGAGCAGTTCCGGATGGCGCACATGGCGGAGGGCTTCGAGTCCGACAACCGCCACTCGATGCTGCACTCCGTGGCGTACGTGGCGTTCCAGGAGCTGGCGACCCGGGTATCGCACCGCAACACAGGACACCAGTCGGGCGACCCCGTCTGCGACCGCATGCTGGCGCGGATCGCGACCGACGAGAACCTGCACATGGTGTTCTACCGCAACCTCCTCGGCGCAGCCTTCGAGCTCGCACCGGACCTGACGATGCAGTCCGTGCGCGACGTCGTCGTGAACTTCCGGATGCCCGGCCACGGCATGCCCGGGTTCGAGCGGGCGGCCGCGCAGATGGCGATCGGCGAGATCTACAACATGCGGATCCACCACGACGACGTCATCCAGCCGGTGCTGCGCTACCTGAAGGTGCTGGACATCGACGGCCTGGGCCCGGACGGGATCAAGGCCCAGGAGGAGCTCGGTCTGTACATGAACGGGCTCGACAGCGAGGCGTCGAAGTTCGACGAGAAGCTCGCCGCGCGCAAGGCGCGCATGGCAGCCCGCGCCGCCCAGGCCTGACAGCCGGCACGACACGGCCCCGACGGGGGGCGGGCCACCTCGGCCCGCCCCCCGTTCGCAGCATCCGCAACGATCGCAAAGTCCGCGGCATCCGTATCGTGCGCGCCATCCGCGACTGCGCGGTGTTCGCATCCCGGCGCTCCCCACCGGCTGCTCTCATTCGCGCGCTGTCACCTCCGCGTAGGCCGCGTCGCGCACATCCGCGTCCGAGTGGCGTCGCAGCAGTCTCAGCTGGGTACGCCACGGCCCGCTCCAGCCGGTCCGCCGGCCGGCCGCCGCAGCGAGCTCCACGGCCATGTGGCCGTGGGCGGGGCCGCCGTCCTCGGCAAGGCGTGCCACGAGCGCGAGCAGCGTTCCCGAACCGTCCTCGCCCTGCGGCACCCCGATCCGTGTGCCGAGCACACCCGCCGTCCGGGCGGCGAGCACGGGACGGCCGTCGTGCAGGCGGGCCAGCCGGTCCAGGGCTGCGTACAGGGGGTCCGGCCCCGCATCCGGATCGACGGCCCTCACCAGGAGTTCCGCGGCCTGCGGTACGTGGTCCCGGTGGCGGGCGAGCAGTTCCCCGGCGGCGCCCAGCACGGGCCGCAGCGCGTCGTCCGTGCGCGCCCCCGCCGATACGGCGAGCCGGTTCACGAGGTGAACGACCCGCTGCCGCCCCGGCCGGTCGCGCTCGCTGCCCGCGTCGTCCATGGCCACGGCGTCGGTGAGACTGCGCAGCGCCCGCATGAGCGCCTGTGCCGCCTCAGGCGCAGCGGGTGCGGCGGTCACCAGCGCGTCCGCGGCCGACTTCCAGGAGCGGCGGCGGGCGAGATCCGTCGTCGCGGCCATCAGCACGTCGCAGGCGCCCGGCGCCCACGGCATCCACCGGGCCACCACCGCGTGGGCCGACGCCGCGAGCTCCTCGTCCTCCGTCTCGCACACCTCCCGTACCAGGCCTGCGTAGCGGGGGCGGTAGGGCGCGGGCAGGTCCATGGGCCGCACGCGCAGTACGGCGGTGCGCAGTACCGCGGTGCCGGTTGCCGCGTCCGTGAGCAGGGCCCACATCCGCTCGTCACCGAGCAGCCCGGTGCCGCAGGCCACGGCGGCAGCCCGCACGTCAGGGTGCTGGCCGGGCAGCCCGTACGCCTCGGCGACCAGCGCGGCGGCCTGTGGCAGGGGCAGCCGGGTCGCGGCGAGCCGTACGGCCTCCTTGCGGGCCGTCACCTTGCCGGTGCCCGGTGCGAGCCGCTCGCGCAGCAGGGGCCCGAGCACGGAGGGGCGGACGTCCTGCGAGGCGCGGCCGGCCGCGAAGACGGCGACCCTGGCGCGGTCACCCCCGCTGTGGGCGAGCAGCGCCGCCTGCACGTCCGGCGCCCGGTCCGTCCCGCCCAGTGCCGTGAGGGCGGCCTCCGCGAGCACGACGTCCTCGGAGTCGGTCCAGCCGAGCACGGCCGCGGCACCGGTCGAGGGGATACGGGCCAGTGAACCGATCGCGGCGGCACGGGTGTACAGCGGCAGCTTCTCGTCCCGCGCGGCCCGCTCCAGGGCGCGCAGGGCAGCGCGCCGCTGACGCGGCACCCAGCGGCGGACCGCGGCTCCCGGCTCCACGGTCCACGGTGTGCCGTGCGGCAGGAACCTGCCGTACGGCGGCGGATCACCGAGATACGGGTCGAGGAGGTCCGTACGGCAGCCGGTGAGAACGCGCAGCACCTCGGGCAGGGTTCCGGCGGAGGGTTCGACGGCCAGGAGCCGCTCCACCCGCTCGCCGCGGTGTGCGACCGGCTCCAGCCACAGCCCCACCGCGGTCCGCGCGGTGCTGTTCTCCCCGAACCGTGCGGCCTGCCACAGGAGGTCCTGCAACTCGGGCAGTCCGGCCGCGCGACGGCCGAGCGCCCTGGCCAGCGCGAACACGAGCCCGTAGTCGGCCTTCTCCGCGCCCGCCTCCAGCCAGGGCCGGAGCGCCTCGAACACGTCGGACTCCTGGCCGCGGCGCAGGGTTCGGTCGAGGCGTCCGAGGTCCGCTCCCCCGGTGTTCCCCGAGATCCGGACCAGGGTGCGCAGGGCCCAGTTGACGAGGGCACGCTGCCCTGTCGCGGCGTGCTCGCGCAGCAGACCCAGAGCGAGGGTGCTCAAGGCGTGACGGGTTGCGTGCGAGGAGTCCCGGGCCTCGACGGCGTCGGCGGCTATCCGGTCCAGGGCGGGTTCCGCCGCGTCGGTGAAGAGGCCGGCCGGGACGGCCGCCAGTGCGTGGAGGGCCGTCGAACGGACCGGGTCCTGTTCGTTGCGCAGCCGCTCCATGTCGGCGAGCACGTCCGCGAGGCTGTCCGGGTGCCCCGCACGCCCGGCGTTCCCGATGAGCAGCGACCAGGCCTGCGCCCGGTCCTCGGCCAGGGGCGCGCGCGTGGCGGCGGTCAGCCGCTCGCGCACCTCGGCGACCGGCAGATACGACTCCGCGATCAGAACGGTGCTCCGTGCCGCTCCGCGTTCGGCCGCCAGCCGGGCCGTGCGCCGTGCCACGTCGGCGACGCCGCTGCGCGGCAGCGCGTCGAGCAGCACGGTGTCCACGCGGACGTGGTTCCCCTCTCCGCTTCCGGCCGTGACCGAGGTGTGGAAGGCGGCGCGGCGGCCCGGCGGGAGTGCGGCAAGCAGGCGGGCGAGGGCGGTGGAGTCCGTTGCCATGGCGCGGCCGAGCTCGACCACGAGCCCTTCGGGCGCGGTGCGGGCCAGCCGGTACAGGACGCTTCGCCCCAGCACGGCGCCTCGCAGCGCCGGCCTGGCATCCGGGCGCAGCAGGAGCCGGACGAGCCGGTCGGGGCAGGCCGCGGCGAGTGCCCCGAGGCGGCTCGTCAGCGGCCACGGCAGGTTGGCCGGAGCGAAGCGTTCGAGCAGGTCGAGGACCCGCTCCGGGAGGGGCGCGACGGTCGCGGCGACCCCCGCGGCGTACCGGTGCCACCACTCGGCGCGGTGCGGCTCGGGCAGCGCCGCCAGGTGCCGCTCGCAGGCATCGAGGAGGAGGCCCGGATGCCTGCGCCCGAGGCCGCCCCAGCCGCGTACAGCGTGCAGGAGCTCGGGCAGCAGCCGGGCCGCGGTTCCCGGTGTGCAGCCCGGCAGCAGCACGGTGGCGTCCCTGTCGCCCCAGTTCGCGCGCACCTCGTCGATCAGACGGTCGGCGAGGGCGGCCCGCCCGTCGGCCACGACGGCCCGCAGGAGGCGGCGGCGTGCGGTGCGCGGGACGTCGTCGAGGATGTCCGCGTACGCCTCGTCCGGTACGCCGAGGCTGTGCGCGACCCGCAGGGCGTGCCCCTGCACGAAGGGGTCCCGGTCGGCGAGGTGCGCCGCGATCCAGTCCCGGTCCCCTCCCGCGGACGCGGCGATGACCGCGGTCTCCCGCTCGTACGCATCGCCCCCGTCCAGTTCGTCCAGGACGGCACGCAGCCGTCCCGAAGCCGCCGCATCACGTGCCCGTGCGGCGAGTTCGCGCATGCGCTGCGGATACGGGAGGGGATCGAGGGCGTTCAGCAGGGCATCGGTCATGGGGCGATTGTGCCGTGCGGGGGCGGGCCCTCCCCCGGGCCGTGCGGACCGTACTCTGTGCCGGTGAAACCAGTTACCCGCGTTGTTCTGTTCGGTGCGCCGATAGCCATCGTCGTTCCCCTGCTCTTCAACAGCGGCGGCGACTCGGAACTGCCCACGAGCTCCCCCGCCGCGAAGGCACCGGTCACCGCGTCCGCGCAGGCGGACCCGTTCGTCGCGGCGGACGACGAGGAACGGCGGAAGCTGAACGCACGCGTCGCCGCGATGCCCGCGGGGCTGGCCGAGCCGAGGATGCGCGAAATCGCCTGGCAGCTGCTGGCCAGCGCCGAGGGATCGACCCTGGACTGGCGCAGCCAGTACGCCACGATCGAGGACACCGGCGACGGCACCGGGTACAGCGCCGGAATCGTCGGATTCTGCTCCGGTACGCACGACATGCTCGCGTTCGTCGAGTCGTTCACCAAGGACCATCCGGACAGTCCACTGGCTCCGTTCGTCCCGGCGCTGCGCCAGGTCGACGGCTCCGCTTCGCACGAGGGGCTGGATCCCGGATTCACGGCCGCCTGGAAGAAGTCGGCCGAGGACCCCGCCTTCCGAGCCGCTCAGGACTACGTCCGGCTGAAGCAGTACTTCGAACCGGCCGTCCATCTGGCGAAACTGGACGGGCTCGGCGCCCTGGGCCAGTACATGTACTTCGACGCCATGGTGCTTCAGGGTCCCGGGTCCGAGACGGACTCGTTCTACGGCATCCGTCAGGCAGCCCTGGCCGAGGCGGACACGGTCACGGAGGGCGGCGACGAGAGCGCCTATCTGGACGCTTTCCTGGACGCGGCGCGGACCGTGATGAAGTCGAAGAGGAACCAGCAGGACACCTCACGCCTCGACACCGCTCAGCGAACGTTCCTGGAGGACGGGAACCTGGACCTGGAACCGCCGCTGACCTGGAGGATGTACGGCGAGACGTTCCGCGTACCGTCCTGACCCGGCGGCCCCCACCCGGCGGTGTCCCGACCCGGCGGATGCCGTCTACCGCCGCGCGTCCTGCCTGATCAGCTCCGCCGCCTTTCAGACAGCCGTCGGCGGCGCTCCAGCGGCGGCCGCGGCGCCGGTTGACCGAAGTCACCGCCACCCCGCCCGCGGTCGGGCGTGTTCAGCTCGGTGCGGAGTGGAACGCCGTCGTCCAGACAGGCGGTGACGAAGTCGCCGGTCGGGCCGGAGGGGCGTGGGGCGGCGAGACGAAGAGCGGGCCCCCCGTTCGGTAGGGAACGCCGCCGGATTCCGGGTCCCGGGCTTGCGGTCAGGCCGGCCCGACTCGACGGGGGCGACGCCGACCGCGGGGTCCTCGGACAGCCGTGCGGCCGGCACACAGCTGGCCGAACCCACTCCGACGACGACGTGGTCGTACGCGCTCGACGCGGCTTCTCCTCGTGGTCGACGTGAGTTCCGCGGCGTTCACGGAGACCCGCAAGCCGATGCGCGGGAGGCCGAAGTGTCCCACGGTGAGGGTACGTTCACGCCTGGTCGCGGTCGACTCTGCGGAGCCGGTCGCGCTCCTTCTCGGAGAGACCGCCCCATACGCCGAAGCGCTCGTCGTTGTCGAGTGCGTACTCCAGACAGGCCAGCCGTCCGTCGCAGGCGTTGCAGAGCTGCTTGGCCTCACGGGTGGAGCTGCCGGGGGCAGGAAAGAAGAACTCGGGCCCCGTCTGTGCGCACAGCGCTGTCTCCTGCCAGGCGAGAGCGGGGTCGGTCGGGGTGTTGATCAGCATGCGGCACACAGTGCCCTGTCGCGATAAACGACTGATCAACGATCCATCAACCGGCCGGAGGAACCGGGCACGGCGAACCCCCGGCGGCCGCGCTGTCAGGCGGCGGGCGCCTCCGCGCTCTTGATCACGGCGAACGCGGCACCGTACGGATCGGCGACGTTGGCGAAGGTGCCCACACCCTCCATCTCCAGCGGTTCCAGCGTCAGCTTGCCGCCCAGCCGCTCGACCGCCGCCACCGTGGCATCGCAGTCGTCGACCTCGATGTACGGCAGCCAGTGGGGCCCGGCCGCGGCCCTGACAGGCACCGCGTCCAGCGGGACGAGCCCGCCGAAGGAGGTCTCCTCACCGCCGCCCGCCGTCCTGATGACGGTGTACGCGCCACCGCCGCCCGGATAGGGCATCTGGTCGGTCCGCCAGCCAAAGACAGCGTCGTAGAACGCCGCGGCGGCCGGCACGTCCGGGGTGTACAGCTCGGCCCAGCAGAGGCTGCCCGGTTCGTTGACTGCGCCGAGCCCCGGATTCCGCTTCGGCTGCCAGACGCCGAAGTACGCCCCGGCCCGGTCGGTGAACCCGCCCATCCGGCCGTAGTCCAGGACGTCCATCGGTGTGAACGGCACCGCCCCGCCGGCCTTCTCCACGGCCCGTGCGGTGGCGTCGACGTCCGACGACCGGAAATACACCGACCAGGACGGCTTCGCCTGCTCCTCGGTGACCGTCATCGCGCCGCCGACCGTCTTCCCGTTCAGCATGAACATCCCGTAACCACCGGTCTCGGGGCCTCCGGCCTCGTAGTCCCAGCCGAGGAGAGCGGTGTAGAAGGCCGTGGCCCCTTCGAGATCCGGTGTGCCCAGGTCCATCCAGTTGGGGGCTCCGTCAACAAAACGGGTGGTGAGCATCGTGCGCTCCTTCGGTGGTCCCGTTCTCGGACAGCAGGAATTCCTGACTCTCCGAGTCTGGCACCGGGCACCGACAACCGCAGTCCGTGCGTTCCCCGGACGAAGCCGCCCGCAGTCCGTGCGTTGTCCGGGCGCGGCCGGCCCGAGAACACCCCGCTCGTCAGCGTGCGACGCCCAGGGCCGGCAGCACCGTCTCCGCGACCCGGAACGCCTCCTCCAGGAGCGGGTTGCCGGAGAGGATGAAGGTGTCGACACCCAGGTCCTCGAACTCCTTGAGCCGCTCGACGACCTGCGCGGTCGAGCCCACCACCGCGGTGCCGGGCCCCGGCCGGAACAGGCTCATGCCCGGCCACATGTTGGGGTGGACCTCCAGCTCACGGGCGTGCGCGGGAACCTTTCCGCCGTGCTGGCGGAACTGTCGCTGCCAGCCCACACCGTCCTCGCCCGCCCGGTCGCCGAGCTGACGGGCGTACGTCGCGTCGCTGGTGACGTCGAGCAGCCGGTCGGCGGCGGCCCAGGCCTCTTCCTCCGTGTCCCGGACGATCAGATGCAGCCGAAGGCCGATTCTGAGCGTGCGGCCGTACGCGGCGGCCCTCGCCCGGACCTTCTCCAGCTTCTCCTTCAGCAGGTGCGGAGGCTCCCCCCAGGTCAGGAAGACGTCGACGTGCTCGGCCGCCATCTCGATGCCGGGATCCGACGAGCCGCCGAACCAGAGCGGGATGTGCCCGTCCTGCACCGGCTTCAGCTCCCGGAACGAGGCTCCGGCGTTCTTCAGGTCGTAGAAGCGGCCCTTGTGGTCGAAGACCTCGCCGGCCGTCAGCCGCTTCACGATCGACCAGTACTCCGCGCTCAGCTCGTACCGCTCGTCGTGCTCCACGTGGAGTCCGTACTCCTGGAGCGACTTGGTCGACCCGTTGACCACGTTGAAGCGCAGCCGGCCCCCGAAGAGGGTGTCGAAGCTGAGCGCCATCTTGGCGAGCAGGGTCGGCGAGACGAGCCCGGGGTGGACGGCGAGCAGAGGCTTGAACCGGGTGCTGGTCGACGCGGCCAGCGCACTGCCGAGCGGCCAGACGTCGTAGAGGTCCGTGGCGAGGAGCGCACCGCTGTAGCCGAGCCGTTCGACCGTCCCGGCAAGCCGGCTCAGGTATCCGAGATCGACGGGGCGCCTGCCTTCGGGCTCCCAGGGGTAGGCGCCTTCGCGCGGGATGATGTACCAGAGGACTTCGGTCGCCATGTCGTCATACCGCCTTGTCGGCAGCGGTACGGGCACGGGCGTGGGCCACGGTGACCGGGCGGTCGATGAATCCGGTCCGGTGGAAGATGTCGGCAGCTTCCTGCTGCTCGGCGATGAACGCGTCGCTGACGGGCTCGATCGTCCAGGGCAGCGAGGCGAGCGCGGTCTCCCAGTCGTCGGCCGACCCGCCGAGGTCCGCCGCGGCGATCTCGGCCGCCTGCCGGGGATGGGCCGCCGCCCACTCGTCGGCGCGCTCAAGCGCCCGGGTCAGTGCCTCGACCACCTCGGGCCGGGTCTCGGCGAGGTCGCGGCGGGTGAAGAAGACGGAACGGTCGCTGATGACGTCGCCGGTACGGACGAGGGTCCGCAGTCCGCCGGTGCGCCGCGCGGCTGCCAGCTCGGCACCCTGGGCGACCCAGGCGGCTATCTCTCCCGTGCGCAGCAGCTGCTCGCTGTCGGCGTTGCTGCGGACGGCGGTGATGTCGTCGGCGTAGGACAGTCCGGCGTCGTCGAGTGCCTTGGCGATCAGATGGGTCTGCCAGGAGCCGATCGCCAGGTGGACGGTGGAGCCCCTGAGGTCGGCGACGGTCCGCACGGGGCTGTCCTCGGCGACGAGGAGCGCGCCGTGTTCGGGGCGCGGGGCGGAGACGGCCGTGTAGACGATGTCGTGCCCGGTGGCCTGAGCGGTGACGGGCGGGGTGGAGCCGGTGCCGCCGAAGTCGATGACGCCCTGGGTCAGGAGCTCTCCGGTGCGTACGCCGTTGGTGTACGGGTGGAAGACCACGCTCTCGCCCAGGGGGGCCAGTTCCTCCTGGGCGAAGCCGAGGCGGGAGAGGTGGTACAGGTGGTAGAGGGACGGATTGCTGCTGTGGACACCGATGGTGATGGTCATTCAGATCACTCCTGCTTCGGTACGGACGGGGGCGGGGACAGTAGGTACGGGGGCCTCGACGCCGAGGTCGGCGAGGAGGCGCCGCCGCAGGGCCGCGAACGCGGGATCGCCGGGGTCGCGCGGGCGGCCCACCTCGACGGTCTCGTCGGTGACGAGCCGGCCGTCGCGCAGGACCGCGACCCGGTCGGCGAGCCGTACGGCCTCGTCGACGTCATGGGTGACCAGCAGGACGGCGGGCCGGTGCCTGCGGCACAGCTCGCCGACCAGGTCCTGCATCTTCAGCCGGGTCAGCGCGTCGAGAGCGGCGAACGGCTCGTCGAGCAGAAGGAGTTCGGGCTCCCGGACCAGGGCGCGTGCGAGCGCGACGCGCTGGGCCTCGCCGCCGGAGAGGGTGGCCGGCCAGGCCTCGGAGTGGCGCTCCAGGCCCACTTCGGCCAGGGCCCGGAGCCCGTGTGCGGAGCGGCTGCGCGGCAGCGCGACCGTGACATTGGCGAGGACCTTCTTCGACGGGACGAGCCTGGGTTCCTGGAAGACGATGGTGCGCGCCTCGGGGACGAGCACCTCTCCCCCGTCGGCACCGTCGAGGGCTCCGAGAATGCGCAGCAGCGTCGTCTTCCCGCTGCCGCTGGCGCCGAGAAGTGCGACGAACTCGCCCCGGGCGATGTCCAGTCGCAGGTCGTCGAGGACGGCACGCTTCCCGAAGACTCGGCGCAGCCCTCGAACCCGTACGGCGGGCGCTGATGTGGTCGCGGTCATCGGGTGACTCCCTGAGGGGTGCGCCACGGCATCAGCAGACGTTCCAGCAGCCGCACGAGGATGTCGGCGGCCAGCCCGAGGAGCCCGTACACGAGGATGCAGACGGCGAGGATGTCGGTGCGTGCGTAGCTCTGCGCCTGCGACATCAGATAGCCGATGCCGGCGGTGGCGTTGATCTCCTCGGCGGCGATGAGCGCGATGACGCTGAGTGTCATCGACAGGCGCAGCCCGGCGAGCAGGGACGGCAGGGCGCCGGGCAGGACGACTTCGCGTACGAGGGCGAGGCGTCCCATGCCGAAGCTCCGCATGGCCTCGATGAGTTTCGGGTCGGTGTTGCGGACTCCGCTCGATGTCGACACGTACATGGGGAAGGTGGTGGCGACGGCGATGAGGAGGATCTTCGCCGTCTCGTTGATCCCGAACCAGACCATGAACAGCGGTACCAGGGAGAGGAAGGGGATGGTGCGCAGGGTCTGGAGCGAGGAGTCGAGAAGTTCGTCGCCGAGACGGGTGAATCCGGTGGTGATGCCGAGTGTCAGCCCTGCGGCGAGGCCTATCAGGAGGCCGAGACCGGAACGGGTGAGGGAGGTGGTGAGTGCGTCGGGCAGCTGCCCGTTGCCCCACAACTCGCCGACGGCCCGCAGCACTTCACCGGGCGACGCCAGGACGTCGGGGGTCAGGAGCCCGGTGGCGGATGCCACCCACCACAGGGCCAGCAGCAGGACCGGGCCGATGGTGCGGACGCCGAGTGCGTAGCCCCGGCTGCGTGCCCTGCGGAGCTGGGGGCGGGGCCGGACGAGGCCGGGGGGCGCGGCTGCTGTGTCGCCCGGGGCGGGGCCCGGCCGGACGAGGCCGGGCGCCGCGGCTGCGGTGTCGCTCATGCCAGTTTCCCGACGTCGAGCAGGTGGGCGGCGACATCGACCTCGGCCTTGGTGACCTTCTGCTCGGCGTAGAACGCGGCGACGTCCTTGAAGCGGGCGATGTCCTCGGGGCCGATGGGGTCGACGGTGCCGCCTTCTGCCGTGAACTCCGTCTGGACCTCCTTGGCCTTTCCGGTCACGGCGGTGGGGCCGACGTCCGTGAAGACGTTGAGGTACGCGGCCGGGTTCTGCTTCTCCTTGGCGCTGGCCTCGTGAAGGTACTGGTAGAGGGCCTCCACGACCTTCGGGTGCTGTTCGGCGAACTCCGTCCGTACGGCGTTGAGGCTGTAGTTGTCCGAGCCGATCGCCGCACCGTCGGCGACGAAGTGCGCCTTGCCGCTGCCGATCTCGGCGACCGCGTACGTGGCCCAGACGGCCCAGGCGTCGACCTTGCCCGCGTTGAAGACCGCTGCGGTCTGGTCGGGCCGCAGATAGACCCGGGTGACCTTGTCCGCGGGGATGCCGGCCTTGGCGAGGGCCTTGAGCAGCAGGTACTCGCCGGTGCCGCCCTGGTTGACGGCGACCTTCTTCCCGACCAGGTCGGCCACCGAGCCGATGTCCGAGCCGTTCCTGACGAGGATGCCCTCCCCGGCGGCATCCGGGTCGACGGCGGTGAAGAACTTGAAGCCGGGCCGCTGGGCGAGCGAGGTGATGCCGGAGGTGATGGAGCCCGTGGCGATGTCCAGCTGGTCCGCGTTCATCGCCTGGGCCGCGGGGGCGAACGGTCCGGCGCTGCCGGTCCACTGCACCTTGGCGCCCGCCTTGGACAGGGCCTTGTCGAGGCTGCCGTCCTTCTTGCCGAGGGCGAGCACACCGGAGTTGCCGGGGTCGGGGATGCGGACGGTCACGGTCGCCTTGCCGCCGGAGCCCTGTGCTGCGCTGTCGGCCTCGGACGTGCCGCAGGCGGTGAGGGCGACGAGCGCGGAGACCGAGAGGAGCGCCGGAACGGCCGTCGTACGCAGTGGTCGGGAGAGATTCATGATGAGGGTTCCTCTGGGCTCAGGGGGGCGGAGGTTCGGCGGGCCAGGGCGGCTGCGCGGCGGAGCGGCTCGGGGTCGGCCCAGGCCGCGACGTCGACGGGTTCGGGCAGGAAGCCGTGGGCGCGCAGCCCGGCCTCCTGCGCGGCGAGCAGGCCGAGGCGTTCGGCGGACAGGTCGGGGTGGAGGGTCAGGTGGGTGCCGGGGCGGTAGGCGCCGGCGACTCCGTCGGCGCCCGCCCCGGTCTCGGCGCCGAGGATGCGGGCGACCTCGTCGGGCTGCCCGGCGGCCCAGTCGGCGGCCCTCAGCAGGACCGCGAGGAAGCGGTCGACGAGGCCGGGATGGTCGTCGAGGAGCTGCTGATGGACGGTGATGGGGCGCGGGGTGCCGTTGTTGACGCGGAAGCGGCGGTCGGGCAGGTCGTCGAGTTCGACTGCCACTTCGGCACCGGCCAGGCGGGCCGCCTCGACGGCCAGCGCGCCCTTCACGTAAACGGCGTCGACGTCGCCGCGCCGCAGCGCCGCCAGTTCGGCCGCCCACTGACCGGTGTGCCCGTCGGCGGGTACGTCGACGAGTGAGGCGTCCTCCGGTGCGAGTCCGGCGGAGGCGAGCGCCCCCTCGAAGCCGCGCAGGGCCATGGCGCGCCAGAAGTCGATGGCGATGTCGTGCTTCGGTACGGCGAGCCGCAGCCCGCGCAGCGCTTCGGCGCCCCGGATTCCGGAGCCGGGTGCGACCAGGACGGTCTGCCGTTCCTCGATCCAGGTGAGGCCGATCAGCCGGGTGCGCTCGCCACGCGAACGGGCCCACAGGGCGGGGACGTTGCCGCCCTCCCGGAACAGGCCGGGCAGGGCGTGGGTGTAGTGCGCGGCACGGTCGGCATCCGGGGAGGCGTCCTGGAGGGAGCGCACGGAGATGCCGTCGGTGGCGAACTCGGCGGTGAGCCACTGCCGGTCGGCGGCGATGCCGGTGGCGGTGGGTACGGGACAGCGGGTGAACCAGAGGGTCCGGGGCAGGACGGCAGACGTCATGGAGTCTTCCCGAGGATCGGCGAAGCGGGGGAGCCTGCGGGCGCGGCACGTGCGTCCCGGGGCAGGAAGGGGTACGTACGGCAGGGGCCCGTGACGCGTCGGATCGACGCGTCAGGCGTGAAGGGGAACGTGCGGGGAGGGTCAGCGACAGGCGGCGCTGGACACGCGGGCCAGGTCGATGTGACGGCGCAGCGTGAGGGCGAGCAGGACCGGAGCGGCGTGGGCGGGGGTCGCGGTTCGGCGGCCGGCCATGGCACTGCTCCCTTCAGCTCGTCGGTGGTGACGGCTGCAGCCTGCCACGGAGCGGCGCCCGGCCACAACTCGCTTCCCATGATGTGGGATTGCTTATGAACGCAGTGTTTCACCAGGCAGTTTTCACCCGGTGGGACTCCCGCAATGTGGCAACGTCAAACCTCTCATCCCCACGAGCGGAGCGTGAACCCACATGACCCAGGCCGCCGCGGTACGTGCTCCCGGCGGGGCCCAGGCGGTACAGCGCGCCCTGGACGTCCTGCACTGTTTCCACGACAACGGCCCCGATCTGAGCGCCTCCGATCTGGCCCGGCGCCTCACCCTGTCGGTGTCCACGGCCCACCGGCTCGCCCGCACCCTGCTCGGTGCCGGATTCCTGGAGCAGGACGCCCGGACGTCCCGTTACCGGCTCGGCCCGGCCGTGACCGAACTGGGCAGGCTCTCCTACCATCAGCGCGGTCTGCATCTGGCCGCCCCCGAACTGGCCGATCTCGCCGATCGCACGGGCGCCACCGCCGACCTGGCCCTGCGCAGCGGACCGCACGCGGTGATCGTCGCGGGTGGTTCGGTGACCCCCAAGGTAGGTCTGCGTCGGCCGTTGCACTCCACCGCACTGGGCAAGGTGCTGCTGGCCTGGGCGGGGCCCGGCGAGGGCGGCCCCTCGTCGCTGCCGCCGCTGCCCGCCTTCACCGACCGGACGATCGTCGAACCGGCGGCCCTGGAGGCTGAGCTGGCACGGGTGCGGTCCGCCGCCTACGCCGTCAACGACGGCGAGTCGGCCCACGGGGTACGGACCCTGGCGGTGCCGGTGCTGGACGGTGCCGGGCACGCCCGTTTCGCCCTGGCGGTACGAGCCACCCCCTCCGTGATCACCGACGCGCGCACCGACTGGTTCCTCGCGCAGGCGCGCTCCTGCGCACGCGCCCTGGAGGTGCTTCTGCTGTCACCGGCGGAGCGGCGGCCTCCCACGCCCTGAGCCGTCCACCGGACCCGGATGTCAGTCACGCATGGGACGATATGAGTCGTTCCGGTGGAAGCCGGAGCCGGCGGTGGCAGGGCGGCGGGGACAGAAGGAACGACATGACTGAGGCCGGTTCCGCGGAGGGCGGGGCGCCGACCGGACGGGCGGCCCGGGAGCTGCTGGCGCGCGCCGACGGGCTGTTGGACGCCGCGCGGGGGGTCCTGGTGGATCACACCCGCGCGGTCGGCGCCGTGCGCACGGCGCTGGACCCGCTGCTCGACGCCCTCGTCCGCGAGGAGCTGTCGGCCATCCCGGTGTCCCGGCTCAAGGACGTCACCGAGGGCCGGCTGCGGCTCGGCGCCGTCGAGCAGGCGGGCTTCACGACGGTGGGGCAGGTGTACGGGGCCAACCGCTACGAGCTCCGCCAGATCCCCGGCGTGGGCGCGCAGACGGCCGACCAGACCCTGGCCGCGGCGGGCCAGATCGCGCACGCGGTGCGCGACACCGTCGCCCTGCGGATAGATGTGGACACCCCCGACGACGCCACGACCGCCCTGGTCACCGCGTTGTACCGGCTGGTCGAGGCCGGGCCGGACGTGCGGCGGGCCGTGGACGGGGCCCGCCGGCTGGCCGATCTCCTGGAGCCGCTGCTGGCCGCGGCCGGGCCGGCCCGGGGGCGGCTGCGGATGGTCTTCACCCGACGGCAGGTCCGGGCGCGGGCGCTGGAGGCCGCCGCCTCCGTGCGGACGGCCGTCGGCGACGCGGTGGAGCGCGAACTCCCTCTGCTGTTCGGCCAGGTGTCGGTCGATCTGCTGCGGGAGCCGGAGTCCGACGTCGCGGCCTGGGTCGACTTCGAGCTGCGGTCCGCGGAGTACTACAGCCTGCTGGCTGAGATGTCCGGCACCGGTCCGGACCGGGACGCGGCCGAGGGCTTCCTGCCGTCCGGGATCGCCGACCGGGTGCGCGGACTGCGGCTGGACGACGCCCGGCTGCGGGTCTCGCTGCGCGGCTACCAGTCCTTCGGCGCGCGCTTCGCGCTCGCGCAGAAGCGGGTGATCCTCGGCGACGAGATGGGGCTCGGCAAGACCGTGCAGGCCATCGCCGCGCTGGCCCATCTCGCGGCACGCGGGGAGACGCACTTCCTGGTGGTGTGCCCCGCGAGCGTGCTGATCAACTGGACGCGGGAGATCCGTGCCCGCTCCACGCTGCGCGTCCTGCCGGTGCACGGGCCCGAGCGGCAGGGCGCGTTCGCCGAGTGGCGCGTGAGCGGCGGGGTCGCGCTGACCACCTTCGACGCCCTGCACACCCTTCCCCTCGCGGGCGACAGCGGTGTGCGGCCCGGCATGCTCGTCGTGGACGAGGCCCACTACGTCAAGAATCCGGCCACCCGTCGCTCCCGTGCGGTGTCCGGCTGGTCGGCGGGGACCGAGCACGTGCTCTTCCTGACGGGCACGCCGATGGAGAACCGGGTGGAGGAGTTCCGCAGCCTCGTCCGCCATCTCCAGCCCGAACTGGCCCCCTCGGTCAACACCACGCACGGCGTCGCCGGTTCGCAGGCGTTCCGCCGGGCCGTCGCCCCCGCCTATCTGCGCCGCAACCAGCAGGACGTGCTCACCGAACTCCCCGCACTCGTGCAGGTCGACGAGTGGGAGGAGTTCAGCGAGGCCGATCAGCGGGCCTACCACGAGGCGGTGTCCGCCGGGCACTTCATGCGGATGCGCCGGGCCGCGTACGCCCACCCGGCCACGTCCGCGAAGCTGAACCGGCTGCGCGAGCTGGTCGGGGAGGCCGCGGACAACGGCTTGAAGGTCGTCGTGTTCTCCTACTTCCGCGAGGTGCTGGAAACGGTCCGCCACACCCTGGGGGAAGGCGCGTTCGGCCCGCTGTCGGGAAGCGTTCCGGCGGCCCGGCGGCAGCAGTTGATCGACGGCTTCGCCGCCGCGGACGGCCACGCGGTGCTGCTCAGCCAGATCCAGGCGGGCGGCATCGGGCTGAACATGCAGGCCGCGTCGGTCGTCATCCTCTGCGAGCCGCAGATCAAGCCGACGATGGAGCACCAGGCCGTGGCCCGCGCGCACCGGATGGGCCAGATACGCACGGTCCAGGTGCACCGGCTCCTCGCGACGGACAGCGTCGACCAGCGGATGCTGGACATCCTGGCCCGCAAGGAGCGGCTGTTCGACGCGTACGCACGGCGCAGCGACGTCGCCGAGACGACGCCGGACGCCATGGACGTGTCGGACCGATCGCTGGCCCGCCGCATCGTCGAGGAGGAGCAGCAGCGCCTCGCCGCGGTGGCGGACGCGGCCGGCTGAGGGCTGTCCCGTGACCCCAGGCGGTTCGGCGCGCGGCGCCGGATGCGGTGCGTCGCACGGCAGGAGCGAACCATGGCGACCGGGGCCTCCCCTGCTCGGGCGCGGCCGAGAGGTCGGGGAACGTGCCGACCGACGACAACGCCCGGGGCCCGGTGCCGGACCCCGCGAGCCCGGTCCGGTCCGGTCCGGTCCGGTCCGAACGACAGTGCCTAAGGGGTGTCGTCGGGCCAGATGCCTATGTGATCGGATTCCAGCTCCAGCAGCACCCGGTCACGCATGCCCAGGGCATCGGTGTAGTCCGCGGGCAGCTGAAGGCGGCCCGCGCGGTCCAGCATCGCGTAATCCCTGGCCACCACCGATTCCTGGCCCGTCGTCGCGTCGACCTCCGTGCGCCGCAGGGTCTCCGTGGAGGTGCGGCCGTCGCGGATGGCCACCGTGCGGCGGACCTCGGCGGCCACCGACTGGTCGTGGGTGACGATGAGGATCGTCGTGCCGAGCTCCTCGTTCGCCAGACGCAGCGCGGCGAAGACCTGCTCGGCGGTCTGGGAGTCGAGCTCGCCCGTCGGCTCGTCGGCGAGCAGCACCGACGGTTCGTTCGCCAGTGCCACCGCGATGGAGACGCGTTGCTGCTGACCGCCGGACATCTGGTGCGGGCGGCGGTCGCGGCAGTCGGCGACCTCCAGCAGGGAGAGCAGCGATTCGGCGCGCGCGGCCCGTTCGGCCTTCTTCCTCGTACGGCCGGCCAGTTGCATCGGCAGCGTCACGTTCTGGACGGCGCTCAGATACGGCAGGAGATTGCGTGCCGTCTGCTGCCAGACGAAGCCCACCACCTCGCGCCGGTAGCGCAGCCGGTCCTTCGCGCTCATCGTCAGCAGATCGCACCCGGCCACCTTCGCGGCACCCGCCGTCGGCTCGTCCAGACCCGCCAGGACGTTCATCAGCGTCGACTTGCCGCTGCCGGACGCCCCGACCAGCGCCATCAGCTCCCCCTCGCGGACCAGCAGGTCGAGCCCTTGCAGGGCCTGCACCTCGACTCCGTCCGTGGAGAAGATGCGGACCAGACGGTCGCAGGTGATCAGCGCGTCGTGACCGTACTCGGGCCGGTCGCGCCGGGCCGCCGCCCGGCGCTCCAGCTCGCCGAGAGTGACGCCTGTGGAGGCCTCGGTCATCGCGTGTCTCCTACCCTGAGTTCGGTCGTTGTCGTACGCCGGGTGATCAGCCAGGCCTGCACGGCGGCCACCGCAGACGCGATCGCCACCACACCGAGCGCGGGCAGCAGCAGGCTCACCGGATCGGCGTGCAGCCGTACTTGGCCGAGCGATGCCTGCCCGGCCAGAGCGAGCCGGCCGAGATCGATTCCGGGAGCCAGCAGCAGGATCGCCGCCCAGCCGACCAGCGCACCGCCCACGGCAGCCAGCAGAGTCTGCGGCAGGGTCTCCAGAATCAGCAGACGGCGCCCCTGCCGGCGGGTCAGGCCCATGGTGCGCAGCCGAGCCAGCAGCGCGGTTCGCTCGGCGGAGGTCTGGAGCAGTGAGAGCACCAGCGCGAGCACCGCGTACCCGGCTCCCGCCGCCGCGGCCACCGCGTAGATCCGTTCGGCACCGCTCTGCACGGGTGACGTCGTGAACCTGTCCCGTTCGGCGGAGCGCAGCTTCACGATGGCGGAGCCCGCTGAGCGAGCCGCTGACGCGAGGTCGGCACCGGCCACGGAGGGCCCGGATATCAGCAGCGTGGTGGCGGGGTGCCTGCCCGGCAGACCTGCCGCGTCGACCACCAGGAAGTCGCCGTCGGCCGCGGGAGTGGTGCTGCGCACCATGTCCACGCGGACCGAGAACGGGCCGCCCGGCGGGCCGATCGTCGTCGTCCCGCCGCGCAGCCGCTCGGCGACGGCGGGGGTGGCGAGCGCGGGCAGCACTCCGGAGGACTTCCGCAGTTCGGCGGCCCGGAACGAACCGAGGCCGGTGCGGCCGGCGAGACGCGCGTACGAATCGGGGTCGACGGCGAGCAGCGTGACGCGGTCGAGCCGGCCGTCGCGCAGGTCCAGGTCGAACTCCCGGTAGACGGGAGCGACATCGCTCACCCCGGCCATGTTCCTTACCGTCCCGGCCAGTTCGTCCGGCAGCCCCTGGTCCGCATCGATCCGGGCATCGGCGCCGACCGCGACCAAGGACGCCCGGTCCCGGGCATCGGCGACACCGGAGAGTACCGAGCCGCCGAACGCCACCGTCGTCAGGGCGACGAGCAACGCCAGCAGCGGCAGCACGGTGGCGGTGGCGGAGGAGCGGCCCGCACGGGCGAGTGACAGAAAGCCGACCGCACCGCGCCGGCGCGCCACCGGCAGCGCCGCGAGCCGCAGGGGCAGCGGATACAGCCGCACGAGCAGCAGCGCGGCGATCACACCCACCAGTACCGGGGCGGCGCTGATCAGTGCGTCCGCGTCGCCGTTGGAGGTGCCCCGGCGCCGCAGTGCGGTGACCGCTGCCACGGTCAGCACCAGCAGCGTCAGTTCCGCGACGGTCCGGCGGCGCGACGGCCTGGCCCGTACGAGATCGTCCCGGTCACCGTGCAGGCGCGGCCGCCGGTGCAGGAACGCCGCTCTCAGGGGCAGCGTGGCGCAGGCGAACAGCGCGACCACGGCCGAGGCGAGCAGCGCCGGCAGCGTCCGGCCCTCGGGGACGACGACGAGCGCGAGCGCGCAGCCGAGTGCCGCGCCGGCCAGCACGGGAACGGCGACCTCGGCGAGCAGCCGCCCCGCGATCCCGCGGACCGATCCGCCCCGCGAGCGGAGCAGCGACAGCTCGGCGTGCCTGCGCGAAGCGGCCAGGCCGCCTGTCATCAGCAGGACGACGCCCGCGACGCTGCCGACGCCGAAGGCCGCGACGGCGACCACCGGGTTGATGGCGGCACGGATGCCGTCGAACTCGATGAGGACGTCGTCCAGGCCGGTGCTGATCTCCAGCGCCGGCGCGACCTCGGTGCGCAGCGCGCTCAGCAGCGGGCCTTGTTCGAGAGAGGCGATCGTCTGCGTGATCCGGGGAAGGTCGGCGATGTCCATCCCGGCCGGGTCGGGAGCGACACGCCAGTAGGCCTCGGTCTCCACGGGCATGGACAGCAGGACGGGTGCCGCTTCGGGGGCCAGCAGCAGCGCGCCGTGCCAGTACGGCAGAGGGGGCTGATCCGGCGTGTGGAGGTACGTCGGCGTGCGCAGCACGGGTTCGACGGACCAGTAGCTCTGTTGCGGCCGCAGCGGTTCGACGATGCCGGTGACGCGCACGGCGAGGGGTGCACCGACGGCCCGCGGCACGTGGATGGTCGAGCCGGTCTTGATGCGCAGCGCCCTGGCGGTGGCGGAGGTGACCGCGGCCTCCACGGTGGCGGTGTCCGGGGTGACGGTTCCCGCGGTCGCCCTGGGCAGCCGTCCCGAGGCGGGCTCGGAGTGCTCGGCGACCTCGGTCTGGGCGGACAGGGTGAATACCGGGCGGCCGCCGTTCAGCTCGGGCAGCCACATGTCGGTGGCTGCCACCGGCTTGAGGGTGCGGGCTCCGTAGGCGGACTGGCCGGTGTCGACGCGCAGGGAGTCCGGCAGGGCGGCCAGGATCTGCCGGTAGTTCTCGGTCAGCCGACGGGCCCGTAGCGCATCGGTGCTCTTCTCCGGTCCACCGTCCACGTCCTGCCACGGATCGCTGCTCAACTGGATGACGCTTCCGTCCGGTGAGGTGGCGCTCACCTCGTGGCGCAGGCCCCGGCTTTCGTACGCGGCCACCGCGCCCGGGAACGCCGCGGCGAGGAACGAGGTGACCAGGACGAGGAACAGCAGGGCGACGGCGGGCCCCGGTGCCGTACGCAGCCGGGTGCGGACCCAGGGGGCAGTGGCCCTCATATCACTCGCCTCCCTGGACACGCAGCGCCGCGGCGGGATCGCCTCGGCGCATGGCCAGTGCCGCCACGATGAGCGCGGGTGCGGCGGCGACCCCCGCGACGAGCAGCGCCACGCGCCCGAGCGGCAGTTCCACCAGCACACCGGGAGCAGGCTGGGTGGCCTGTCCGGTCAGCACGATCAGCGGTACGACGGCACGGGTGAGCACTGCGCCGAGGGCCAGCCCGATCAGCAGCCCGAGCCCGATCAGCAGTGACTGCTCGACGGCGAGCAGCCGGGCCAGTTGGCGCCGCGGCGCGCCGAGCGCCCGGAGTACCGCGAACTCCGCCGAGCGTTCCCGCAGCGTTCCCACCGCGCCCACCGCGAAGCCGACCGCGGCCAGCGCCGCGGCGACGAGAGCCACCGCGAGCAGCGCCGACTGCGGGCCCGCGCCGAGCGGATCGTCGTGCAGTTCCTCGGCGATCTCGTCCCGCACCTGGATCTGGGTCGGGTCGATCTCGGCCCTGTCGCGCAGGGCCGCCGCGACCTCTTCCGCGGCCCCGCGCTCGGTGAACAGCCACCATTCGGTGGGCGGGAACGCCGAGTCGGGACGGGTGGCGAGCACCTGGTTGACGGCTCGCAGGTCGATCAGCAGCGCGCCGCCGTCGGTCGCGGGCGTGGCGGCCGGGTCGAGGGCGGCGGCACCGGGCCCGGTGGTCGGAACACCGCGGAGAGCGCCCACGATCTTCACCTTGACGGGGCCTCCGGGCATCGGGATGTCGATCACTGATCCGGTCTTCGCACCACTGGAATCGAGGAAGCGGTCGGTGGCGAGCGCGGCCGGCAGGGCCGGTTCCCCACGCTTGGCCGTGACCCGGACGGTGACTGTGCGCTTGGGGCCCCATTGATCCTCGAACACCACTCTGCCCGTGTGGTAGGAGACGTCGAGGGGTGTCCGGGACGACGAGCCCACGGCGGTGATCGCGGGGCCGCGCTCGTTCCTGGACGAGTCGGGCTCGACGCTCACCGTGGCCTTGGCCGCCCATGCCAGGTCCTTCGGCGCAGTGACCCCGCGGGTGGCGCCGTCCGCGGTGACCGAGCGCATCCCGCCGATCGTGAGCCGCTTGGCGGCGATCCGGTCCGGGTAACCCGACTCGTCGAACTCCACCCCGGTCAGTGCCAGCGGACCCGCCGGCCTTCCCGTCGGGGCGTCCGCCGCCTTGGCGAGGTCGACGGTCACCGCGTGCGGCCTGCCGTCCGGCGCGGGTGCGTCCGACTGCAGCCGGTAGGGCACACCGAAGCGGTCCTCGAACGTGAGAGTGATGGTCGTGCCCTCTCGCTCGTACGGGCCGTCCTCGGCGGCGCTCAGGGTGACATCGAGAAGCAGCCGCACCGTGTCATCGGGCAGCAGCACACCCGTGCGTGCGGTCTTCTCCGGGCCCAGGGCCCTCAGCAATTTGTCCGGGTCGCCGTCGGCCAGGTCGTCCCGCAGCCGTAGCTCCGTGCCTGCGAGCCCGGTGTCGAGCGCGAGTACGGTGGCCTGGCGTCCGCCCGAGAGAATGAGACCGGTACGGGCGGCCGGCACCGCTGCCCGTACACCCGGCATCCCGTCGTACACACCGCCCTGGCCGAACCGGGAGGTGCCGCTGCCCAGTACGCGGACCGGGGCGCCGGCCCGGAAGTCCGCCTGGTCGTCCTGCGAGCGGTCCCAGGACGCGCCCTGGCCGATCGCCAGCATGCCCATCGCGACGGCGAGCACCAGCAGCAGCACCGGGCCCGCGCCGCGCAGCGGTCTGCGGCTGATCTGCCAGCCGGCCAGCGGGAGGGTCAGACCCCGGCCCGCGGTCGCCCGCCGCTCGGCGAGCTTCGCCGTCGGCGGCAGCAGCCGCAAGGTGAGGACGGTCCCGGCCAACAGCGCCAGCGCCGGCGCCACGACGAGCAGCGGGTCGATGCCCAACTCGCCCTCGCGGTCACCGCTGAGGGCGCCGCCGCCCGCGTCACGCCGGTCCAGCTGCCAGAACGCGACCGCGGCGACGGCCACGAGTGCGATGTCCGCGCCCGTCCGCAGCGGGGCGGGCAGCGTGCGGCCGCGGCCGCGTGCCGCCACTGCCGCGGTGAGCGCCGGGGCCACCACGGCCCCGGCACAGGCCAGCGCCGCCACCGCGCCGACCAGCCAGACCTCCGCGGTCGGACCGGTGTCGACACGCAGCCCGATTCTGGCCAGCAGTCCCCGGCCGGCGAGCAACCCGGTGAGCGGCCCCGCGAGCAGCGGCGCGCACACGGCGGCGGGCAGCGCGAGCAGCAGCGCCTCCAGGGCGGAGAGCGTGGCGAGACGGCCGCGCGACGCGCCGCGGGCCAGCAGCACCTGGGTCTCGCCCGCGCGTTCCGTGCTCAGCAGCCGGGCCACCAGCAACAGCGTGTACGCGGCCAGCAGCACCAGCTGCAACGAGATGATCAGCAGGGTCGCCCTGGACACGAGCAGCGCCCGCTCCAACGTGCCGAGGACGTCGGGCAGCGAGGTACGTGTAGTGACGCCGCGCTCCAGCCCCGGCTGGGCGGCGACGAACTTCTGGCTGTTCTTCGCGGCCGTGCGCAGTGAGTCGATCCGGTCGGCGCCGAAGGTGGCGAAGTCGGCCGTGGCCAGCCAGGACAGACCGCCCTGCGTGATCCGGCCGGACCCGAAGGCCGCGGTGTCGGTCAGCAGGGGCCCGTACGTCATGAACGAGTCCTTGTGCACGCCGCGGCCGCCCAGCTCGTCCAGCTGCCAGTACGGATCGTTCCGGTCGACGGGTCGGTAGACGCCGGTGACTCGGATCCGCACCGCGGGACCACCGAGCCGGTCGGCAAGGGTCAGTACCCGCGGTCCCGGCGACAGTTTCAGCTGCGTCGCGGCGGCCTCGGGCACGGTGACCCCGACCACGTCGTCGTCCTGTCCCGCCGACGGCCAGGCTCCCTTCGACAGGCGGACCCGGGAGCGGTCCGCCAGGGCGAACGTGGTGAGGTCGGGTTCGCCCTCGCGGGCGGCCGGCGCCTGCAGACCGCGCGGCAGGGCGTACGGCCCGGAGCGGTCGAACTGCCGCAGGGTCACCGGCAGTCCGTCGAAGGACTGCCGGGCTGCGCGCCGGACCGACTGTACGGCCGCGGCACGGTCCGCGCCGGGACTCTCCGCCTTGATGACCAGCGAGGCGGCGGCCGCGTCCCTGGTCTGCAGGGCGTGCCGCAGACCGGCGTCCCCGACGGAACCCGCGAAGGCGGCGAGGGTGGCCAGTACGGCGGTGGTCAACAGGACGGCCAGCAGCGCCGCCGTGACCAGCAACCGGTGTCCGCGGACGCGCAGAAACACAAATCCCGTCACCGGTCACCCCCGAAGCGCTGCACACATCCCCCGAAAATTCTTTCGAAGGGAATGTTTACAGAGACGGCGCTCGGAGAACACCGCCCTCACGCACGACTTGATCGAATCGTGACCGGATTTCGGTGCATCAACACCGGAATGCGGCGCGCAGGCCGTGGGTCAGACGTGCTCGACGATGTGGCCGTCGTTGAGTTCGAGCACCCGGTCGGCCAGACCCAGCAGCTGGGCGTCGTGCGTGGCGACCAGCGCCGTCACGCCCTCGGCCCGCACCACGGCGCGCAGCAGCTCCATCACCGCCAGCCCCGTCTCCGCGTCCAGCTGGCCCGTCGGTTCGTCGGCGATCAGCAGGGCGGGCCGATTGGCGAGTGCGCGGGCAATAGCGACACGTTGCTGCTGGCCACCGGAGAGCTCACCGGGCCGCTGCTCCGCGTGTTCGGTGAGTCCGACCAGCGCGAGGAGCAGTTCGACCCGCTCGTCGCGCTCCTTCGGATCGGTTCTGCGCAGGCGCATCGGCACACCGACGTTCTCGGCGGCCGTCAGGATCGGGATCAGGCCGAAGGACTGGAAGATGAAGCCGATCCGGTCGCGGCGCAGCTCCAGCAGACCGTCCTCACCGAGGTCCGTCAGATCGGTGCCGCCCACGGTGACGCGGCCCTCGTCGGGGGCGTCGAACCCGCCGACCAGGTTGAGGAGTGTCGTCTTGCCGGAGCCCGATCTGCCCTTGAGCGCGACCAGCTCACCGTGCGCCACGTCGAAGGAGACGCCGCGCAGGGCGTGGACGGCGGCGGCCCCTGAGCCGTAGGAACGATGCAGGTTCTCCACCCGCACCATGGGCTGCCCGTCGCCGCCCGCCGCGAAGGTGGTGCCGGAGTGCGCGCTGATGCTCTCTGCCATGAAGGGTCCCCCGTACGGAATCGGTCCGGCCCAGTATGTTCAGGGGCGTGCGTCCGGGCAACGCCGGGGGCCGCCGGAAGTCCTGCGGCCGCGGTGGGCCCGTCCGGCACCGGATGACGCGGCCGTGCGGTACATGAGGAACTCCGGTGCGGTGCAGCCCCGGAAGGCCGCACCGCACCGGAGGTCTTCGCCACGGTCGCGCCCGGCGAGCGCCGGCGACCTCGTGATCAGTCCACCTGGTGGCCCTCGTGCGCCGACGCCTTCGCGGAGGGATCCACCTCCGGCGATGACCCCATGGCATGCCCCTCGTGCCCCGGCACCGTGCCGTCCGCCTTGGCGACCAGCAGCATTCCAGCCATGCCCATGTCGGAATGGCTCTGCACATGGCAGTGGTACATCCAGGCCCCGGCGCCCACGTGTTCACCCGCGATGACCTGGAAGCCGAAGGAGTCCGCAGGCCCGACGATCTTCGTGTCGATGACCCGGCTCGGGTCGTCGGGCCCGGTCAGCAGGCCCGTACGGTTGTCCGCCCAGCGGTGACCGTGGACATGGAACGTGTGGTAGTACTCGCCGTGCGTGATCATGACGACTTCGAGCCGGTCCCCCACCGTGGCCTCGAAGTCCGGGCTCTTGCCGGCGGGCTTGTTGTTGATCGTCATGTCGTTGAAGACGATCGTGATGGTCTTGTCGGGCAGGATGTCGCCCTTGCGCCGGACGATCACCGGCCCGTACAGCCCCTTGCGGATGCCGCCCGTGCCGTGGTCCGTGCCGACGACGTGGTCGTGGTAGTGCCAGTAGCCCGCACTTCCCGGCTGCCAGGTGCCGTCCTTGCGCCGGCCCGGGGCGTGGGTGCGCCAGGTGTACGTGCGGGTCTCGCCCGGTTCGACGATGCTCCGGTTCATCCGGGTGCCGTCGCTCGCGATGTCGTAGTCGACGCCGTGCGCATGGAGGCTGGCTGCCACGTCCATCGTGTTCTCGAACTCGATGTGCAGGGTGTCGCCCTCGTTGATCTCGATCAGCGGTCCGGGAACCGACGCCTTGCCCTTCTCGAATCCGTACCCCATCGAGCCGTCCGCCAACTTCTCTGCGTACAGCTTGAGATGGCGCACCGCCCCTCCCGCAGGTGCTGTCGGGGGCGGATTCTCCGCCGAGGTGGCCTCGATCGCACCGAGGGACAACGATGTCACGCCGGTCGCCGCCACCACCCCGCCACCCATCAGAACCCGCCGGTTGAAGCTCCTTCGGTCCATGTCGAACTCCCCACTGTGGGACGGATGTTGCGGAGATCGGGCCATACCGTAGCCCGGCGGGCTTCGTTTATCCACACTAAGGACAAAGTTGGTGTCATTGCTGCCATAGCTATTGGCGAGTCGCGAAAAGAGGTCTAGCTTCATGCGCTGTTGCAGTGACCGAAGCTGTTGCAGCGACCAAAGAGGGGTGGGTGACCACATGCAGCGCACACCACATCACAGGTCCGGATCGCGACGCGGACTTGCGGCGGCCGTGGCGGCCGGCGCATTGACCGCATCCCTGCTCGGCGGCAACGTCGCCAGTGCCGGAACGGATCCCGGCGCACCGGAATCCATGGCGACAACGTTGTCCCTGCCGTCGCCACCGGGCGGCGCCAACGTCAAGGTGCTCGTCTTCCATGCCTCCGCCACCGAGGAGTCCCCGACGGTCGACGCCGGAATCGCGGCGATCGAGAGGATCGGGCTCACCGGGCCGGAAGCAGGCCGCTTCAAGACCGTGGCGTCCGACGACCCGGCCGTCTTCACCAACGGCAAGAAGCTCGGCACGTACAACGCCGTGGTCTTCCTGACGGGTGGCGGTGACGTCCTCGACCCGGAGCAGGAGGCCGGCCTCGAGGCGTACATGGAGGCCGGCGGCGGCTTCCTCGGCATCCACGACGCGGCGCGCACCGAGCCGTACTCGGACTGGTTCACCGGACTGGTCGGAGCGCGTCCGGCGGCCGGCAGCCCCACCACCGTCCAGCGTGCCACGGTGGAGATCGGCGACCGGCAGCACCCGGCGACGAAGAACCTGCCGCTGGAGTGGAAGCGCCCGGACAAGTGGCTGAACTGGAAGGACAACCCGTCCGGCGACGTGCACACCGTGGCCCGGGTCCGGGAGATCACGTACAAGCCGGGCACGAGCGCCAACGGCTGGGACCACCCGGTCTCCTGGTGCCGTGACTACGACGGCGGCCGGTCCTTCTACACCGCCATGGGCGGTACGGCCGACAGCTTCGCGGAGGCCGACTTCCGGGACCACCTGCGCGGCGCGCTCGACTGGACGACCCGGATCTCGCAGGCAGACTGCAAGGCGACGATCACCTCCAACTACACGGCCGAGAAGGTCACTCGGCCCAACCAGCCGGGCAAGAACGACCAGATCGGCGAACCCCACGGCCTGGTGACCGCCCCCGACGGGCGTGTCCTGTACATCGGCCGCGGCGGCGCCGACAGCAGCGTGCCGGTCGTCACCGACTGGAGCGACCCGAACGTCGGCAAGGGCCTGGGTGAGATCCACGTCTACGACCCGAAGACCAGGCAGGTCACCCTCGCCGGTGCGCTGACCGTCTTCGGCAACAAGGGCGGCGGCGACGAGCTGATCAAGGTCGAGGAGGGGCTGCTCGGCATCGAGCTCGACCCCGGCTTCGAGAAGAACGGCTGGGTGTACCTGCACTACACACCCCACGACAAGCTCAACCGCGACAGGCAGATGGCGGTCCGTCAGGTCTCCCGTTTCACCCTCGACCCGGCGACGAACAAGCTGGACCTGTCCTCCGAGAAGGTGCTGCTGCACTGGCCGGTCCAGGTCCACAGCTGCTGCCACGCAGGCGGCGGCATGGCGTGGGACTCCAAGGGCAACCTGTACATCGCGACCGGCGACAACAACTCCTCCGGTTTCAGCGACGGTTACTCGGGCAACAACCCGCAGCCGAACTACAAGGGCGTCTCGTTCGCCGACGCCCGCCGCACCGCGGGCAACACGAACAACCTCAACGGGAAGATCCTGCGGATCCACCCCGAGGACGACGGCACCTACACGCTCCCCGAAGGCAACCTCTTCACCGGCAAGGAGCCTGACGAGGGCGGCGGCAGGACCCGCGGTGAGATCTATGTGATGGGCGTGCGCAACCCGGCCCGGATCTCGATCGACAAGTCGACCGACACGCTGTACGCGGGCTGGGTCGGACCCGACGCGGGTGCCCCGAGCACCACCTGGGGCCCGGCCAAGTACGACACGTTCGCCGCGATCACCCAGGCGGGCAACCACGGCTGGCCGTACTGCATGGGCAACAAGCAGCCCTACCGGGACCGCAATCTGCCCGATCCGAGCAAGCCGCTCGGCTGGTACGACTGCGACCACCCCAAGAACGAGTCGCCGAACAACGACGGCCTGGTGAAGCTGCCGCCGATCACCTCCAACACCATCTGGTACTCACCGCAGGGCGGTGGCGTGGACTACCCGCGCGACGGCAACGGCATCCCGAGCTACAAGGTGGAGGACCAGAAGGAGCTCCTCCCCTGGCTCAAGGGCGGCGGCCAGGCCACCATGAACGGCCCGGTCTACCGGTACGACGCGGCGAGCACCAGCGCCGACAAGTGGCCCTCGTACTGGGACGGCAAGTGGTTCGTCGGTGACTTCTACGACGACACACAGCCGCGGCACGCGGTGCTCACCGACCCGAAGACGGTCGGCAAGGGCGGTCTGCCCACACACGCCGAGTCGCTGAAGGAGATCATCCCGGTGGGCGCCGACGGCATCCGGAACCTGATGGACTGGAAGTTCGCGCCGGACGGTTCGCTGTACGTCCTGGACTACGGCCGCGGCTTCTTCACCTCCGACTCCAAGTCCGCGCTGTGGCGCGTGACGTACAAGGGCGGCGCACCGACCCCGGCCGTCAAGGATCTGGCCAGGAAGGCGGCAGTGCAGTGAGTCACCGTTCGAGCTTCTTCCGAAGGCGGTCGCGGCCCGCGAGGCTGTGGCTCGCGCTGCTGGGATCGTTCCTGATGGTGCTGGGGCTGACGTCGACGGCGGCATACGGCCGTACGGCCGCCCCGGCGGACGCGGCGGCCGACCAGGTGCTGACCTGGACGGCCGGCAATCCCATCGACCACTACCTCTCCGCGCCGAAGACGGCGGTGGCCGGCAGGGCGACCATCGTGTTCGAGAACAGTGAGGCGACCGGGAACACCACCGGTATGCCGCACACGCTGACGTTCAGCGTGTCGGACCCGGAGTTCAACAACGACGTCCCCCTGAACCTGCTGGCCAACCCGGGCGACGACCAGGGCGGCAAACAGACCGCGGAGGTCACGCTCACCCCCGGCCGGTACTTCTACCACTGCACGATGCCCGGGCACGAGGCGATGCAGGGCATCCTGACCGTCACCGACGGGGGCGGTGGTGAGGACACCACCGCGCCCGAGACCTCGGCGAAGGTCGACGGCGACAAGAACGCCGACGGCGCGTACATCGGTCAGGCCACCGTCACCCTCGCCGCCACCGACGCGGGTTCGGGCGTCGACACCGTCGAGTACGCGGTCGGGGCGGACGGCGCCTGGCAGCCGTACACCGTGCCGGTCGTGGTGAACGAGGTCGGCTCGCACCTCATCCGCTACCGCGCCACCGACAAGGCGGGCAACGCCGCCGCCGAGAAGACGGCCGAGTTCGCGGTCGTCGCTCCGCCGACGGACGACACGACCGCTCCCGAGACCTCGGCGACCGTGTCCGGGGAGAAGGACGACCAGGGGCAGTACCTGGGCATGGCGACGGTCACCGTCACCGCGTCCGACACCGGTTCGGGCGTCAACACCATCGAGTACGCCCTCGGGGCGGACGGCGCCTGGCAGACGTACACCGGTCCCGTCATGGTGCACGAGGTGGGGGCGCAGCACGTCCGCTACCACGCCACCGACAAGGCGGGCAACGCCGCCGCCGAGAAGGCGGTGGAGTTCACCGTCGTCGAGCCGCCGACGCAGGACACGACGGCGCCCGAGACGTCCGCGAAGGTCGAGGGCGACAAGAACTCGGACGGCGCCTACCTCACCAGCGCCAGGGTGACGGTCACCGCGACCGACGCCGACAGCGGGGTGGACAAGGCCGAGTACTCCCTGGACGGCGGCCCTTACCTCGCCTACACGGCGACCGTCGTCGTCGACCGGATCGGCTACCACACGGTCGCCCACCGGGCCACGGACAAGGCGGGCAACACCTCCGAGGCCAAGCAGGTGTCGTTCACCGTCGCGCAGAGCGGCGGCGTACCGGCGCCGAACTGCCCGGAGTTCGACGAACGCCTCACGGTCATCGTGGGCACCGTCGACACCGGGGTCCCCAACCGCATCACCGGCAACCGCTGCACGATCAACGAGCTGATCGAGGACGAGAAGGACTGGTCGTCGCACGCGCTGTTCCTCAAGCACGTCGACAAGGTCCTCGACAAGCTGCTCTCCGCCGGGGTGATCGACGCCCGCGAGCACAAGAAGATCTACAAGGCGGCCAAGCAGTCCGGAATCGGCGAGCCGGGCCAGGACGAGGGGTACCGCAAGCTCTTCGACGGCACGGCCGCCTCGCTCGCCAAATGGCAGCAGGTGGGCGGCGGGCAGTTCGCGCTCAACGAGGCTGACAGCTCGATCACCAGCTCCACCACGGTCGACGGCATGGGCATGCTGTGGTTCCCGGAACGCCAGTACGGGGACTTCTCGCTGAAGCTCCAGTGGCGGGACGACGCCCCCGGCACGGGCAACGCCAACGGCGGAGTGTTCGTCCGCTTCCCGAACGTCCACGACAATCCGGAGGAGCCGAATCCGGAATGGGTCGCCATCAAGTACGGCCATGAGATCCAGGTCAACGACCGGCCGGACGGCGACATGTACAAGACCGGGTCCGTGTACGGATTCGACCGGGTGGGCCTCGCAGGCGCCGGTGTCACGCCCAAGGGCACCTGGAACGACTACGAGATCCGGGTGGTGGACCAGCACTACTCGGTCTACCGCAACGGTGTCCTGCTCAACGAGTTCGACAACACCGGCGGGCAGGTCTTCGAGCCGCCGCGGGGTGACGACCCGGGCACCGACGGCCGGCGGTACGCCTCCGGCTACATCGGGCTCCAGGTCCACAGCACCTCGGACGTGATCTCCTACCGGGACATCCGGATCCAGGAGCTCTGACCGGACCGCTCGGGATCAGGTGGCAGCGGCCGCGTGCTGAGGCATGTGGCCGCTGCCTTCCGCCTGCCGGTGGCTCCGCACCCAGAAGACGGTGCCGGAGACCAGGGCCCAGCACGCGAGCACCAGGAACGGGAAGAGCCGCTGATGCCCCTGGTAGTACACGGCGGTGTGCTGGGCGCTGACGGAGGCTCCGGGCGGCAGCCAGCGTCCGATGTGCCCGAGCACCGAGGGCAGCAGCGGCCAGGACACCGCTCCGCCGGAGGACGGGTTTCCCAGGAGCACCATCAGTCCCCAGGTCGGGATCATCCCCCATCGCCCGAACAAGCTGTTGAACATGAGGAAGACCATGCCCGAGGTGAACATCGTGAGCGCCAGGATCATCCAGGACTCGAAGAACGGCAGATCGACGGCGCCCAGCAGCCAGTCCACCACTGCGGCGATGCAGAATCCGCCGAGCAGCGCGTAGGCGACCGTGAACGCGATCCGTTCCAGCGGGGTCAGGCCCTTGGCGTTCACGTTCAGCTGGATGGAGCCGACGAAACCGATGATGACCGCGGCGAGCGAGATGTAGAAGAGCGCCAGTCCACGGGGATCGCCCTTGTGGAGCGGCTTGACGTCCCTGACGGCGACCGGCACGCCGAGGGTGTCCCCCACCCTCACCGCGGACTCCGTGAGCACCTGGGCGACGGCCGCCCCGGAGGCACTCGCCACGTCGAGAGCCACGCCTCGGCTGCCGGACCGCACGATCGCGAAGACCTTCTGGTCCTCCAGGGCCTCGCGCGCCGCTGCGGGGGTCGCGAAGACATGGATGACGAGGGAGGCGTCCAGGGCCTTGTCCATCGCGGCCACGAACTCCCTGCCGCGGGTCGTGTCCGGCTGGCTGACCACGGCGGTCGGAATCCGGTGCGGCGTCGGGTTCGCCATGGCGTACGTGTAGGACCCGGCGAAGAGCCCGGCAGCAGCCGCGAGGATGAACACCAGGACCGTCGCCGGGAAGTAGGGCGACTTCTTGTACGCCGCCCACTTCTCGCCCCGGGTCGGCGGCCTGCCGTGCGCCCCGTGGGCGTCCTCGTGGTGTGCCCCGTGAGCCTCCCCGTGATGCGCCTCGGGCTCCTGACCGGATGTGCTCATGCGTCGCCGTCCTCGTCATGGCGGGCGCGGCTGGGCTGCACCCGCTTCGGCTCGCCCGGCATCTTCGGGTACTCCGGCGGGTAGGGCATGTCACCGGGGCCGCCGTCGCTCTCGTGCCGGTCGGCGAGTTCCAGCAGCGCGTCGAGCCGGAAGGCCTCCTGGTCCATGTCCGCGTGCACATCGCCCTGTTCCGCGTACCGCACCGGCATCGTCCGGATGTCGAAGTCGCGGGGTTCGGCGTCCTCGATCTCCTCCCAGCGCAGCGGCGCCGACACCGGGGCGTGCGGACGGGGCCGTACGGAGTAGGCGGAGGCGATCGTCCGGTCGCGGGCGGTCTGGTTGTAGTCGACGAAGATGCGCTCGCCGCGCTCCTCCTTCCACCAGGCGGTGGTCACCCGATCGGGCATCCGGCTCTCCAGCTCGCGCCCCACCGCGATGGCCGCTCGCCGGACCTCGGTGAACGTCCAGCGCGCCTCGATGGGGACGAAGACGTGGATGCCGCGGCCGCCGGAGGTCTTGGGCCAGCCGCGCAGCCCGTACTCGTCCAGTACGGAGCGCAGCTCGACGGCCGCCCGGACCGCGTCGGCGTAGTCGGTTCCGGGCTGCGGGTCGAGGTCGATGCGCAGCTCGTCGGGATGATCGGTGTCCCCGCCGCGTACGGGCCACGGGTGAAAGGTGAGGGTTCCGAGGTTGGCCGCCCAGATGACGGCGGCCACCTCGGTGGGGCAGATCTCGCTGGCGGAACGGCCGCTCGGGAAGGCGATCTCGGCAGTGGGGATCCATTCGGGGAGGTTCTTAGGCGCCCGCTTCTGGTAGAAGAACTCACCCTCGACGCCGTCCACGAACCGCTGGAGGGTGGTGGGCCGGTTGCGCAGGGCACGGATGATCCCGGGACCCACGGCCAGGAAGTACTCGGCCACGTCCCTCTTGGTGTAGCCCTTCTCCGGGAAGTAGATCTTGTCCGGATTGGACAGCCGTACGGCCCGTCCCGCCGCTTCCAGCTCCACCGCTCTGCCCGCTGCTGCCATGTCGGCCACGGTAGGCGGGGCGCACATATGCCGCATATCGGAGGACTCCGATCGCCTTGCGGTCCACAATCGGAGCATGGATCTGCCGGTGATGCCGCCCGTGAAGCCGATGCTCGCGAAGTCCGTGAAACGGATCCCGCCCGGGATGCAGTACGAGGCGAAGTGGGACGGCTTCCGGGCGATCGTGCACCGGGACGGCGACGAGGTGGTGATCGGCAGCCGCACCGGCAAGCCTCTCACCCGCTACTTCCCGGAACTGGTCACCGCGGTCCGGGAGAATCTTCCGCCGCGCTGTGTCGTCGACGGCGAGATCGTGATCGCGTACGACGGCCGGCTGGACTTCGACCGCCTCAGTGAGCGCATCCACCCCGCCGACTCCAGGGTGCGGCTGCTGGCCGAGCAGACTCCGGCGAGTCTCGTGGCGTTCGACCTCCTCGCGCTGGGCGACGACTCGCTCCTGGACACGCGGCAGTCGGACCGGCGCACGGTGCTGGAGGCCGCGCTCGCCGATGCCTCGCCCCCGGTCCATCTCGCGCCTTCGACCACCGATGCGGCCGTGGCCCAGGAGTGGTTCGAACGGTACGAGGGTGCGGGCCTCGACGGGGTCGTCGCCAAACCGCTCGATCTGCCGTACCGGCCGGACACCCGCGCGATGTACAAGATCAAGCACGAGCGCACCGCCGACTGCGTGGTGGCGGGCTACCGCTTCCACAAGAGCGGCCCGGTCGTCGGCTCACTGCTGCTCGGCCTGTACGACGAGCGGGGCGCCCTTCAGCACGTCGGCGTCTGCGCCGCCTTCCCGATGAAGCGCCGCGCTGAGCTGGTCGCCGAGCTCGAACCCCTGGTGACCGATGTCGCCGGGCATCCGTGGGGGGCCTGGGCGGACGCCGAGGCCCACGGGAGTGCCCGGATGCCCGGCGCGCCGAGCCGCTGGTCGGGGAAGAAGGACATGTCCTGGGTGCCGGTGCGACCGGAGCGGGTCTGCGAGGTGGCGTACGACCACATGGAGGGGGACAGGTTCCGGCACACCACCCAGTTCCGCAGGTGGCGGCCGGACCGCACCCCCGACGGCTGCACCTACGCGCAGCTGGAGGAAGTGGTGCGGTACGACCTGGCCGAGGTGCTGCGGGCGGGCAGCTGACCGTTCCGCCCGGGTCAGGCGGTGGCCGGCGGCGCCGAATCAGTGGCGCAGGGCTCCCCGGTGTCCGTCGGGTCGGGCGACGGCGTCTCCCCGGTCCCCGTGGTGTCCGTCGGCTCCGGCGAGGCGGTGTCCGTCGGGTCCGGCGAGGCGGGGTCCGTCGGGCAGCCCGAGCCCCCCGGACCGGGCGGCGTGGTGGTCGGGTCGGGGGTGGTGGTCGGGTCAGGGGTCGTCGTGGGGTCCGGGCCGGCGGAGCCGGTGTCGGTGGGGTCGGGGGTGGTGCCCGGATCCGTGGAGCCGCCGGGGTCCGGGGAATCCGTGCCGCCCGGTGAGGGGCTCGCGCCCGGGCCCTGGGTGCCCGGTGTCGTCGGACGCGTGGAAGGACTGGGCTGCGGGCCGACCTCGATGCCGCCGCCCCCCGTGCCCGGCCCGCCCACTGGGTGCTTGGGCTCGTTCGGACTGCCGGCACCCGGGCTCTTGGGAACCGGGCCCTTGCCGTCGGGCACCGCATGGATGCCGTGGCGGTAGAACTCCAGCCAGGAGAGCACGGTACGCAGATACGTGTCCGAGTGGTTGTAGCTCAGGATCGCCCGGTCGAGGTCGGCGCGCACCGTCAGATCGCGTGTGCCGGCGCAGAGGTAGGCCCCGGCGGCCAGGGACGCGTCGTAGATGTTGCTCGGGTCGCTGCGGCCGTCGCCGTTGCCGTCCCTCGCCCAGTGCGCCCAGGTCGAGGGGATGAACTGCATGGGGCCGACCGCCCGGTCGTAGGTCCTGTCCCCGTCGTATTTGCCGCCGTCGGTGTCGGGGATGTTCGCGAACCCGGCACCGTTGAGCACCGGCCCCAGGATCGGGGAGAGCGTCGTGCCGTGGGCGTCGACCCGGCCGCCGCCCGCGTGTCCGGACTCGACCTTGCCGATCGCGGCCAGTAACTGCCACGGCAGCCGGCAGCCCGGGTCACTGCGCCCCAGCGCGCTCTCCGCCTTGCGGTAGGCGGCGAGCACCGTGGACGGAATTCCCGCCTCGGCCCACGACTGGACGGCTGTCTTGCTCCGCTTGGCGCCGGGCTTCGGCGGCTCGGGGCTCTTCAGGGGCGGGAGTTCGGTGTGGTAGGAGTCGTCGTTGGGTACCTCCGACCACTTGACCCCCTCCGCCTCCGCCTCCGTCTTCTGCTTCGGTGTCTCCTCGTGCGCGACGAGTCCCGGTGCCTGGGACGCGGTGAGCGCCGCCATCGCGGCGACGGCTGCTGCGGTGCCGCCGATGCCGCGGCGCATGGTGCCGTTGAACCTCATGCGTGCTCTCCTCTCCCCGGGTCACCGGGTGAACGTGTCGATGGCGGATATCCGCCAGGTTCCGCCCCGGCGAACAGCGTCCACGGCGAACATCGCCGCCGCGTATGTGGTCTCCTCCGCCTTGCCAGTACGGGTGTTGCTCTGATCGGCGAAGATGATCAGCCGGGCCCGGTCGCCGTCGAGCACCTCCACGCCGCTCTCGGTGACGGTGGTGGTGAGGACGAGCTTCTGCTTGGGCGCCTGCGCACGCACCTCGGCGAGCATGTCCTCGTGCTGCTGGACCGCCTTGCCCGTCAGGAACTTCTTCACCGCGGCATCGGCCTTGGCGGGCGAGGCGTAGTTGTACGAGAACACCGCGCCGACGGCCTCGGTGATCTGCCCCTTCACCTCGCTGGTGCGGCTGATGTCGGTGAGTGCGGTGTTCTGCCGGCTCGGGTCGTCGTCCAGGCTTGCGGCCGAGGTGAACGCCCAGGCGGCGAAGGCGCCGAGGAGGACGGTCGCGGCGCACAGCACGGCGGGCAGCCGGATCCGGAGACGGGGTGGCCGGCCGGGGCGTGGTTCCTTCGCCTCCGGCTCCTCCTGCGCTTCCGCCTCGTCGGCCACGGATTCGTCCGCGGCGGACTCCTCCGCGACGGATTCGCCCGCGCCTGATTCGCCCGTGACGGTCTCGGGCTCCGCGGGCTTGCGTACGGGGGCGGGCGCGGCGGTGCGTTCGGCGGCGACGGTGGCCAGGCGGCGCTGCCGGTTGACGAGGTGACGGGTCGTCGACATGTCCGGGGTCCTCTCGGTGCGGGGTGGAGTCGGTGGTGTCAGGGCCGTCGGGCGGCCTCTCAGCCGGCGGTGTTCCCGACGGGCGCCTGACCGAGGGCGCTGAGTTTCCACCCCTCGGAGGTGCGGGTGAGCTGCCCCAGCATCCGGCTCTCCTTCACCGCGGGCTTGCCCTTGGGCGCGGTCACGGTCACCCTCAGCGCCACCATCACTCCCGCCTTGCCGGCCCGGTCGTCGAGCTCGGTGACCGCACCGGACAGCACCTTGGCCGTACTGACGGTCTTCGCTACCTGGATCTGCTTCACGAACCCGTCACGTCCGTCGACGAGTTGCTGGTGCAGGTCCCCGGTGGTGGAGTCCTCCCAGCTGTCGAGCCCCTTGGCCAGTTGCTCGTGATCGAGCGTGTTCATGTTCTGGACGGCCTGCTCCCCGGCGGCCAGCACATCGTCGCGGGCCTGGGCGTACGCCGCCGAGTTGTCGTGCTCCGCCTGGTACCAGGACACCCCGCCCCAGCCCGCGGCACCTGCCGCCGCGACCGTCAGCACGATCGCCGCCGCCACCAGCGGATTCCTCGTCATCCGTACCCGTGCCATCGCTGCCTCTCCCTGCCGGCCGGTCTGTGCCGTGCTGTGTGGTTCTTCCGTGCTGTGGTGCGCTACTCCGTACCCGCGCCTGTACCGGGCCGCTATCGGGAGGTGATCTCGACGATCGTCCAGCGGTCGTCCCGCAGTTGGGCGGTGACGGAGAGCTGCGCGGCCGCTCTGCTGGCGGCCTTGCCCTTGCGCTCGTAGACCTGGTCCAGGAAGACGAGCAGATGGGCGCTGTCGTGGGTCAGCCGGGTCACTCCGGCACGGACGACATGAGTGGTGAGGGTGAGCTTCTGGTCGGCGGCCTGCTTCTCCACCTGGCCGAACAGTGCCGCGTACTGCTGGAGTGCCTTGCCGGCGAGGAGCTGCTTCGCGGACTCCTTGGTGACGCCGGTGGCCTCCGGACTGTAGGAGAAGACCTTGCCGAGTGCGTTGGTGACGTCTCCCGCGACGCGGGTGGTGGCCTCGCTGTCGGTCAGCGCCCTGTTCGAGGTGGCGGGGGTGTCGCGCAACTGACGCCCCGCGGCGAAGAGTCCGCCGCCGGCGACGAGCAACGCGGCGATCATTACCCCGGCCACGACGCGCAGCGTCCGACGGCCCGCACCGGGATCCGGCTCGTCCTTGCCGGTACCCGGCTCACCGTCCGCCGGAATGCCGTCCGCAGCCTCGTCCTCGCCGGCACCCCGCTCACCGTCCGCCGAAATGCCCTCCGCGGGCTCGTCCCCCGACGCCTGTGCCGCCGCGGCGTCGAGGCCCTCGACGTCTTCCACATCCGTGCCGGTGGTCACGACCGCCGCCCCTCCCTGTCGCTTCATGTGCCGCTCCCCACCGCGATCGCCGTGAGCGCCTTGACCTTCCAGCCGCCCGCGGTCCGGGCGAGGGTGGCCTCGAAGCGCTTGCGTTCGGTGCCGCCCTTGCCGGTGCGCGGGGTGACCTCGACGTCGACGGTCGCGATCATCTCGGCGGTGCCGGTCCGTTGGTCGAGGGCTGTCAGCGCCGCGTCGGTGACCTTTCCGCGCGCCGTGGAGCCGGACTTCGTCAGGTCACTCGCGTCCTTGCTCCGGGTGCGCTTCAGCTGTTCGTGGAGCGGACCGGTCGAGGAGTCGAGCCAGGCCCCGAGTCCGGTGTCCACGCTTGTGGCGTCCTTGCCGTCCAGGCTGTTGAGCAGGGCGAGGTACCGCTTCCCGTCGGCAAGTGCGGTGTCCCGGCTCTTGGCGTACGCCAGGTCGTCGTCACCGCGCGCCTGTGCGTACGACCAGCCGCCGAGTGCGCAGATCAGTACGGCGGCAAGCAGGACGGCCCAGCCGCTCAGGGTCCTCGTACGGGCGGTCATGATCCGCCTCCCTGCCCGAGACCCAGCAGACCGGCCATGCCGTCGGAGGCAGGGGCCGTGTCGGCGGGGACTCCGAGTGCGCCGGGAAGGCGCTTCTCCGCGGCGTCCGACAGGAGCATGGATCCCGGCTTCGCCGGTGCGGGCAGCGCCCCGCCCTTCGGGGCGTTCGCGCTGCCGCGGACGTTGATGCCGGTTCCGGGTGACGAGGCGCAGCGGGCCTTGGTGTTGAGTGCGGGACCGGCCGTGACATCGAGGCCGTTGCGGTAGGTCGTGGCGCCGTAGCCCGAGGTGCAGGGCAGCGGCTCGAAGAAGGTGACCGACATGCCGAACCGGGCGCCGTTCTCGTCGACCGCGCTGGAACCCGCCGCCACGACGGCGGGGAGCTTCACGAGCAGTTCCTCCAGCCCGCGCTGCCGGGTGACGGCGATGTCCGAGGTGGTGAGGAGGTTGGCCACGACGACACCGAAGCTCGGGTCGAGGTCCCGCAGCAGTCCGCTGATCTGACTGGTCGCGTCGGGGGCGGCCGCGATCAGCTTGCGCAGGTCGGTGTCGGATCCCTTGAGCTCGGCGGCCAGTTCCTTGGCGCCGGAGGCGAAGCCCTTGAGGGCTTCGCCCTGTTCGGCCTGGGTGCGCAGTACGGTCTCGCCGTCGACCATCAGCCGGGTGTTGACGGGCAGTGCGTCATCGGCTGCCTGGACGAAGTCGCTTCCGGTGTCCAGCAGCACCTGGAGGTCGTCGCCGCGTCCCTCGAAAGCGGTGCCGAACTCGTCGACGACTGTGCGCAGCGATTCGAGGTCGACGGAGCCGGCGAGGTCGTCGACGCTCGTGAGGACGTCGGTGACGGGCGCCGGAACGGTCGTGTCGGCCTGGTCGATGACCGAGCCGTTCGCCAGGTACGGGCCCTCGGTACGGGTGGGCCGCAGATCGACGTACTGCTCGCCGACCGACGAGAGGTTGGCGACGACGGCCTTCAGCCCGTCCGGGATGGGCGGGGCGTCCTTCTCGATGCGCAGTTCGGCCTCCACCCCGTCGTCGGTGAGCTCGATCGGTCCGACCCGGCCGACCGAAACGCCCCGGTAGGTGACGTTGGAGTGGGTGAACAGTCCACCGGTTCGCGGGAGCTGGACCTTGACGGTGTAGTAGCTGCGCATGCCGATGTAGTGACCGAGGTCGGCGTAGCGGACGCCCAGGTAGCCGAGGACGAGGACCGCGATGATCAGGAAGGCGATGTTCTTGAGCCGGATGGCCGTGGTGATCATCAGCTGCTCCCCTTGGTGCTCGATGTGACCGAGGGAAGGGGCAGCGGCAGGGCCGAGCCGGACTTCAGGGCGGTGCTGCCCGATGGAGCCGCGGGTGCGGTGCCGGCCGGGTCGAGCGGCGGAATGATCTGTGTGCCGGGCATGGCCGTCACATCCAGGTAGACGTTGAGGTAGTCGCCCTTCACCCCGCGCAGTACCTCGTCCGTGAACGGATAGGTGAGCAGCACCTGAAGGGAGTCGGGCAGGTCCTGGCCGGAGTCGGCGAGGGCCTGGAGGGTGGGGGCGAGTGCCTTGAGGTCGGCGATCATGTCGGCCTTGCTCCTGTTGACCGTGTCGACGGCGACGGTGGACAGCGTGTCGAGCGAGCGGAGCATGGTCATGAGCGATCCGCGCTGCTTCTCCAGGACCTTCATGCCGGGGCTGAGCCCGGTGAGGACCGTGCCGACGTCCTGCTTGCGGGTGGCGAGGGTGGCGGAGAGGCGGTTGACCCCGTCGAGGGCGTCGGTGATGTCCCCCTTGTGCCCGTCCAGGTTCGTCACGAGGGTGTTGACCCGCTTGAGCATGGAGCGGACCTGGGGTTCCTGCCCGGCGAGTGCCTTGTTGAGCTCGGTGGTGATGGTCTTGAGCTGGTTGATGCCACCGCCGTTGAGGAGCATCGACAGGGCGCCGAACACCTCCTCGACCTCCGGGTTCCGGTTGGTCCGCGTCAGCGGGATGCGGTCCCCGTCGGCGAGTGCCCCCCGGGCGGTACCGGCGGCCGGCGGGGAGAGCTGGATGTACTTCTCGCCGAGGAGGCTGGACTGCTCCAGGTGCGCGTACGCGTTCGCGGGCAGCTTGATCCTCCCGTTGACCCGCATGGTGACCTTGGCGTTCCAGCTGCCCGAGGCCAGGGAGATCTTGGTGACCCGGCCGACGGCCACGTCGTTGACCTTCACCGAGGACTGCGGGGCGAGGCTGAGCACGTCCGCGAACTCGGCGGTGATCTCGTACGGATGGTCGCCGAGGTCCGCGCCGCCCGGCAGGGGTATCTGGTCGATGCCGGTGAACGTCGGCAGGTCGACCGTGGTGGCGATCAGGGCCAGACCGACGCCCACGGCGAGCACGGCGGCTACGCCGGTCGTACGGGCGCCGGGCCGGCGCAGCGCGCGGCTCATCGCTTCGCCCCCTTCTTCTGCGTGGCGGACTTCTCGGGGGTCCCGTAGACGGTGCCCACCGCGGGCAGCGGCAGCGCGGGCAGTGCCTTCTGCCGGGCCGCGTCCACGGGTGAGAGGCCGGACAGTGCGGCGGACGCTTCGGTGAGCGGTCCGCCCATGGAGAGTTCGTTGAGGTTGGTGCGGCCGTTGAGGGTGCGGTTCGCCGGGTCGTACGCGTTGATCACGTTGGTCGCGGCGAGCGGCAGCGTGTCCATGGCTTCGGCGAGCGAGGCGCGCTGGTCCACCAGGGTCTGGGTGATCGGCACCAGTGCGTCCACGTTCGCCTTCAGGGCGCCGCGGTTCTCCTTGATGAAGGTCTTGACCTGGCCGAGAGCCGTGCCCAGCTCCTTCAGGGCGGCGCTGAGGTTCTTCTTGTCGTCGGCGAGGAATCCGGTGACGGAGTTGAGCTGTTGTTCGGCGGCGCGGACGTTGCCGTCGTTGTCCTTCAGCATGGTGGTGAACGTCTGCAGGTAGGAGAGGGTGTCGAAGAGGTTGCCGCTGCTCTTGTCGAGCGTCTTCGTCGCCTTGCCGAACTGTTCGATGGAGTCGCCGATGGCCTTTCCGTTGCCGTCGAGGTTCTTCGCGCCGGTGTCCAGGAGTTTCGCCAGGGCGCCATCGGCGTTGGCCCCGTCGGGGCCCAGTGCGGTGGAGAGCTCCGTGATGGACGCGTAGAGCTGATCGACCTCGACCGGGGTGGCGTTGTTCATGGCCGGCAGTTCGGCCTCGTCCGCCAGCACCGGCCCCCCGTCGTACGCGGGGGCGAGCTGGACGTACCGGTCGGCGACCAGGCTGGGGGCGACGACGACGGCGTGCGCGCCCTTGGGCACCTTGACACCCTTGTCGACGCGGAGCCTGACCTTGACCTCCTTGCCCTGCGGCTGCACCGATTCGACCCGTCCGACCTTCACTCCGAGGATCCGCAGGTCCGATCCGGCGTACACCCCGGTGGCCTGGTCGAAGTAGGCGGTGACGGTCGTCGTTCCCTCCTCGTCCATGGCCATCACCCCGGTGGTGGCCGCAACGGCCACGACGGCGAGTCCGGCGCCGATGCCGACGATGCGCGTGAGTCTCATGTCAGCGGCCGCCTTGCTGCTTGGGTGGCATGCATCCGGTCGCCGGAGGTGTGCCTGCGGGCAGGTAGTCCTTGGGGACGACCCCGCAGACGTAGTTGTCGAACCAGCGGCCGCTGCCGAGCGTGTTGCCCACGAGCCGGTTGTACGACCCTGCCAGCGACAGCACCTTGTCGAGGCTCTTGCGGTTCTTCACCAGGACGGCGGTGACCCGGCCGAGCGAGTCGAGCGTCGGCTTCAGCTGCTTGTTGTTGTCCGCGACGAGACCGGTGAGCTGGGTGCCCAGGTCCCGGGTGCCGGTGAGCAGCAGATGGATGGAGTCGCGACGGGCCTGGATCTCGCCGAGGAGCAGGTTGCCGTCCTTCAGCAGGGTCTCGAAGCTGCTCTTCTTGTTGGCGAGGGTCTTGGTCAGCTGCTTGCTGCCCTTGAGGAGCGTGGCCAGTTGGGCGTCCCGTTCGGAGACCGTTCTGGAGAGTGCGGAGAGCCCGTCGGCGGCGCTCTTCACGTCGGGGGGCGAGTCCTTGAAGGTGGCGGAGATCGTCTCGAAGCTCTTGGCGAGCTGCTGGGTGTCGATCTCCCCGATGGTCTCTCCGAGGCCGTTGAACGCCTGGGTGACGTCGTACGGGGAGGTGGTGCGGCTTGCGGTGATGCGGGCGTCCGGGTCCTGGGGCCCGGTGCCGAGCGGGTCGACGGCGAGGTACTTCTCGCCGAGGAGGGTCTTGATGGCGATGCCGACCGTGGAGGAGTTGCCGATCCAGGCGTCCTTGACCCGGAAACTGACCTTGACCTTCGCGCCGTCGAGAGAAACGCCGGTGACCTCGCCGACCTTGACGCCGGCGATCCGCACCTCGTCGCCCTCGCCGAGGCCGGCGGACTCGGTGAAGTCGGCGGTGTAGGTGGTGCCGCCGCCGATGAAGGGCAGCGAATCGGCGCGGTAGGCGCCGAAGCCGAGAAGGGCCAGGACGAGGAGTCCGACGATGCCGACGGCGACGGGACTGCGATCCCGCAGGGGTCTGATTCTCATGCCAGGCACCTCGGCTGGGTGATCGTGATGCCGGTGGGCGGGGCGCTGCCGTCCTCGGTCGTCACGCCGCTGACCTTGGCTTCGCAGAGGTAGAGGTTGAGCCAGGAGCCGTACGAGGCGAGGCGGCTGATCGCCTCCATCTTGGCCGGCGTCTTCTTCAGCATGTTCTCGATCTGCGGGGAGCCCTTGTCCAACTGGTCCGACAGCCGCCCGAGCTGCTTGATGTCCTCCTTGAGCGGCTTGCGGCCGTCCTGGAGCAGGTCGGCGGTGACCGTGGTGAGGGCGCCCATCGCGGTGACCGCCTCTCCGAGCGGTTTACGGTCGCCGGAGAAGCCCGTGACGAGTTCCTGGAGCGTGTCGACCAGGTCGTCGAAGCCGGCTTCCCGGTCGTTCACGGTCTTCAGCACTGTGTTGAGGTTCTTGATCACCTCACCGATCACCTTGTCCTTGGCCGCGACCGTGCTGGTCAGGGAGCCGACGTGCTGGAGGATGCTGTCGACGGTGCCGCCCTCGCCCTGGAGCACCTGGACGATGGAGCCGGCGAGCTGGTTGACGTCGGGCGGCGACAGTCCTTCGAAGAGCGGCTGGAAGCCGTTGAAGAGCTGGGTCAGGTCGAGCGCCGGCGTGGTGCGGGAGAGCGGAATGGTCGCTCCGGCGGCGAAGCTCCGGCCGACCGGTCCCGCGCCCTGGTCGAGGTCGACGTAGCGCTGGCCGACCATGTTGAGGTACTTGATCGAGGCGGTCACCGAGGCGGGGAGGCTGCGCCCCTTGCGGACGGCGAAGCCGACCTCGGCAAGCCGCTTGTCGGCGACCTCTATGGACTCGACCTGCCCGACCTTGACCCCGGCGATCCGGACGCTGTCGCCGACGATCAGGCCGGTGGCGTCGGTGAACCTGGCCTTGTACGTGGTGGTGTCGCCGACCCCGGTATTGGCGATCGACAGCCCCAGGACGGTGGTGGCGAGCACGGTCACCACGATGAAGACGATCGATTTCGCGAGCGGTCCCGCGAGGGAGCGGCGCTTCACTTGAGCTTCACCTCCGCACCGCGGAAGGCCGGACCGATGAGCACGCTGCTCCAGTCGGGCAGGGTCTGCGGCTGGACTTTCAGTGAGGGAGCGACCAGCTCGTTGACGAGCCGGCTCTCCTGCGGGGAGTTGGGCATGCCGAGTGCGGTGTCCTGGGCCGTGGGCGCGGTGGCGGTCTGCTCCGTGGCGTCCGCCCGGTCACCGGGAGCGGGCGAGCCGGCGGCCCGCCCGGCGGCGGTCGGCTCGGCCGTCCCGACGTACGGCACGGAGTAGCAGTGCGGTCCGCCGGTGGCGTCGTAGACCGGAGTGTCCTTGCCGGGTACGTACTTTCCCTTGGATCTCACGGACTTGACGGTGACATGCAGGCCGGGCCGGTCCGTTCCCTTGCCGAGCGCCTTGTCCATCGCCGGGACGAATCCGGCCACGGTCCGCAGGGTGCAGGGGAATTCGTCGGAGTACTTCGCCAGAAGCTCCAGCGTGGGCCTGCTCGTGGCGGAGAGCCGGATCAGGTTGTCCTTGTTCTCCCGCAGGAACGAGGTGACGTCCTGCGCGGTGGCCGTCGTGGAGCCGTAGAGATCGGCGAGTTCCGCCTGCTGCTCGGCGATGGTGCCGCTGGTGGTGGTGAAGTCCGTGAGCGCGTCCAGGATGTCGGGGGCGGCGTCCCCGTACACCCTGGTCACCTTGACGAGTTCCTTGATGTCGGCGTTGAGCGTGGGGAGCTGGGGGTTGAACTTCTGGAGGTGCGCGTCGAGCGTGACGAGGGTGTCGCCCAGCTTCTCGCCGCGTCCCTGGAGTGCCTGGGAGACCGCGTTGAGGGTGGCGGAGAGCTTCTCCGGCTGTACGGCGGTCAGCAGGGGCAGGACGTTGTCGAGGACCTCCTCCAGCTCGATGGCGTTACTGGAGCGGTCCTGCGGGATGACGGCCCCGGCCCGCAGGGTCTGCGCGGAGGGTACAGCGGGCGGTACGAGCGCCACGAAGCGTTCGCCGAACAGCGTGGTGGGCAGCATCTGGGCCGTGACGTCGGCCGGGATCCGGTCGAGTTTGCCGGGCTGGATCGCGAGGGTGAGGCGGGCGCCCTCGCCGTCGGCCGCGATGTCGCGGACCTGTCCGATGACGACGCCGCGCAGCTTCACGTCGGCGTTGTCGTGCATCTCGTTGCCGACACTGCCGGTCCGGACGGTGACGGTGGCGTCGTCCGTGAACTCCTTCTCGTACACCGCGACCGACACCCAGATGAGCAGGGCGGGCACCAGCAGGAAGGCGACTCCGGCGAGCCGGCGGCGGGCCGAATCCGTGGTCCGGTTACTCATCAGCCGGCCACCTTCACGGTCGTCGTGGCGCCCCAGATGGCGAGCGAGAGGAAGAAGTCGGTGACGCTGATCAGCACGATCGCGTTGCGCACCGACCGGCCGACCGCCACGCCCACTCCGGCGGGTCCGCCGGAGGCGTGGAAGCCGTAGTAGCAGTGCGCGAGGATCACCATCACGCTGAAGATCAGCACTTTGAGCACCGACAGCAGGACGTCCTGCGGGGAGAGGAAGAGATTGAAGTAGTGGTCGTACGTGCCCGCGGACTGGCCGTTGAACAGGACGGTGACGTAGCGGGAGGCGAGGTACGAGGAGAGCAGCCCGATCGCGTACAGCGGGATGATCGCGACGACGCCGGCGATGATGCGCGTGGTGACGAGGTAGGGCATGGAGCGCACGCCCATGGCCTCCAGGCCGTCGATCTCCTCGTTGATCCGCATGGCGCCGAGCTGGGCGGTGAAACCCGCGCCGACGGTCGCGGAGAGCGCGAGCCCGGCCACGAGGGGGGCGATCTCACGAGTGTTGAAGTAGGCGGAGATGAACCCGGTGAAGGCGGCGGTGCCGATCTGGTTGAGGGCCGCGTACCCCTGGAGGCCGACGACGGTGCCGGTGGCGAGCGTCATCGCGATCATCACGCCGATGGTGCCGCCGACGACGCCGAGGCCACCGCTGCCGAAGGCGACTTCGGCGAGGAGCCGCTGCACCTCCTTGAGGTAGCGGCGCAGGGTTCTGGGGATCCAGACCAGGGCCCTCACGTAGAAGGTGAGTTGGTCACCGGATCGATCGAGCCAGCTGAGCATCGACATCGGTCAGCTCCCCTTCGCGGGGACGATCTGGAGATAGATCGCCGTGAGGATCATGTTCACGAAGAACAGCAGCATGAAGGTGATGACGACGGACTGGTTGACCGCGTCCCCGACCCCCTTGGGCCCGCCGCGCGGGTTGAGCCCGCGGTAGGCGGCGACGATGCCGGCGATGAACCCGAAGATCAGGGCCTTTATCTCGCTGATGTACAGATCGGGCAGCTGGGCGAGTGCCGAGAAGCTCGACAGGTAGGCCCCGGGGGTGCCGTGCTGCATGATCACGTTGAAGAAGTAGCCGCCGAGCGTGCCGACGACGGAGACGAGGCCGTTGAGCAGGACTGCGACGAGCATGGTGGCCAGCACCCGGGGGACGACCAGGCGCTGCACGGGCGAGACGCCCATGACCTCCATCGCGTCGAGTTCCTCGCGGATCTTTCGTGAGCCGAGGTCGGCGCAGATGGCCGATCCGGCGGCCCCGGACACCAGCAGCGCCACGATGATCGGGCTGGCCTGCTGGATGACCGCGAGGACACTGGCGCCGCCGGTGAACGACTGGGCGCCGAGCTGCTGGGTGAGGGAGCCGACCTGGAGGGCGATGACCGCGCCGAACGGGATGGAGACGAGAGCGGCGGGCAGGATCGTGACGCTGGCGACGAACCAGAACTGCTCGATGAACTCCCGCACCTGGAACGGCCGGCGAAAGGTCTCGCGGCACACGGTCCCGGCCAGGGTGAACAGCCTCCCGGTCTCGCGCAGCGGGGCGAACAACCGGGTCGGGCGTCTCTGCTCGGGGGCCTTGGCCGGCACCCGGTCCGCCGGCGGCTCGGGGGGCCGCACCGGCATGGGGGCCGTCACGGGCGCCCACCGCCCGCGGCAGGGCTGTAGCTGTTCAGGATGGCGGTACGGGCGGCCTCGGGCAGCTGCCCCATCATCGACATGACCCGCTCCCGGCGGCGCACGGCGCCCTGTCGTACCGGCAGGCCCGGCGAGGGCTCCAGCTGCGGGACGACGGTGCGCGGGGCGTTGGCCGAGCTGATGCCCCGTCCGTAGCCGTCCCGTTCCTCGGCGGCGAGGGTGGCTGCGTCCTTCTCCTCGGACATCCCGATGGGCCCTTCGCGGCGCCCGGCGAGGAACTGGGAGACGACGGGCAGATCGCTGGTGAGCAGCACCTCGCGCGGCCCGAAGGTGACGAGGTTGCGGCAGAACAGCATCCCCATGTTGTCCGGGACGGTGGAGGCGATGTCGAGGTTGTGCGTGACGATCAGCATCGTCGCGTCGATCTGCGCGTTGAGGTCGATCAGCAGCTGCGAGATGAACGCGGTGCGGACCGGGTCGAGTCCGGAGTCCGGCTCGTCGCAGAGAATGATCTGCGGGTCCAGGACGAGTGCGCGGGCCAGACCGGCCCGCTTGCGCATGCCGCCGGATATCTCGCCGGGCAGTTTGTCCTCGGCACCGAGAAGACCGACGATGTCGATCCGCTCCATGACGATCCGGCGGATTTCCGACTCCTTCTTGCGGGTGTGCTCACGCAGAGGAAAGGCGATGTTGTCGAAGAGGGACATCGATCCGAAGAGCGCACCGTCCTGGAACATGAGCCCGAAGAGTTTCCGGGTCTCCATGATCTGCCGCTCCGGGCTGTTCACCATGTCGACGCCGTTGATGAGCACGCGTCCCTGTTCGGGCTTGAGCAGCCCGATGATGGACTTCAGGAAGACGGTCTTTCCGGTGCCGGAGGGACCGAGCATCACACTCACTTCACCGGCAGGCAGGGTGAGGCTGACGTCCTGCCAGATGTTCTGCTTACCGAAGGATTTCGTGAGGCCTTCAACGACTACTTCGATTCCCATCGGCCCTCCCTCGACGTATCGGTGAACGAAGTCATCTGTCAGCGCTCCGGCTCTGAGAAATCCAATGGCGGCTCGTCACACATGCACCAGGAGGCGCACGTTATGTCCGCCGAAACCGCCAGGACAAGCCGTTGAACAGCGGAAATCGGCGAACCATGTGCTCGATGTGGATCACTTGTCACCAAGTGACAAAGCCGCTCACGGACTTTGTCGGAACCTGCGCAAGATCTCCGGCGTGCGGGGTGGGGTCCAACGGTCCGTGGGAGCCGGTGCAGTGGGACCCCGACAGCGGGAGCGCCGGCCCTGGACAGAGGGTTCGGGGCTGAGGCATTCCCGTTGCGGAATCCGGGTCAGGGGGCGCACGACCTGGACTCCACATGCGTCGAACGAACAGTCGCGGACGCATTCCCGCGCTGCCCACCCGGGACGCTACGGCTCGGTAACCTGCCTCCGCAATAGCGGTTCCCTAACTTTTTGCGCAAGTATGAACGGCGGGGCCATTTTTGTACGCCGGTGAGCAGACACCCTCACACGGCTATCGAGAAGTGAGCATTTACGGAGATCGAGGCGGCGACGGGACTTCCCGGATCACCTCCGAATCAGCATTCATGAAAGGAGGTATGTCGATATAGCCGGCGCCGGGCCAACCACCGTGCTCGCGGTGTTCCGGAGCGCGTATTCGACACATGTCTCATACGGATATGAGAATGTGCGGGAGCCGGATTCCGGAACCGTCTGCCGCCCTTGCGTCACGACGCAGCGTGCCGAAGCACGACGAAGCCCGTCCCCTCCGGTCGGTCTCCCGGAGGGGACGGGCAGTGTCACAAGGAGAAGCCGAACGGATCCACGGACACCCGTCTCGGCCCGCCGGTACTACTTCACCGCGGAGTGCCAGTTCTCGGCGAACAGCTTGCCGGCGTTGGGCACCACGATGCCGGGGGCCGCGAGGCCGGCCGTGGAGGTCTCGGCGTTGTTGAGGACGAGGTTGTTCGTCCCGGACGCGGCCGGCAGGCCGACCTTGAGGTCGATCGCCCAGCTGAGCGTCCCGGCCAGGCCGCAGCCACTGGCCTTCGGCACGGCGAACGTGCTGTCGCCCTGGGCGGCGCCCTTAAGGCCGAACTTGATCATCGACCCCTCTTCCTGGTTCGCCGTTCCGTCACCGTCGAACCTGGTGACGCCCAGGCTCGGCGCGCTGAGGTTCCCGGGGTTCAGGAAGATCGGATTGCTGTTGGTGCCGAGGTAGCACTTGGATCCGAGGAGCGGGTTGTCCAGGCGGATCCTGATCGGCAGCTTCACGATGGGCCCGGACGACATCCCGGCGACCAGGCTGAAGTCCGACGGCGTGCCGGCCGACTCCACGGTGGCGGTCACCTTGTTCAAGGTCGCGTTGGTGATCTGCCCGCACACGGCCGAGACGACAGGAACGTTGCTCGGGCACATGATGCCGAGCAGCCCACCGGGGATCGTGGTCTCGCCACTGATGATCGATCCGGCCGGTGGCGGAACGACCGTGTACGTGCCCTGCGCCGGGTGCTGGATGACCCCGAACTGCAGGTTCGTGGAACCGGTCGTCGCCGTGGTGCTGCCCAGCTTGATCGACCCGTTGGGCGAGGCGGAGGTCACGCACAGCGGGATGTCGGTTTCGCCGTCCGTCGCGAGCATGGCGGGGTCGTCCACCGGGCAGCGGTCGAACGGCGCCCAGGCGCCGTTGAGCTGGGCCGCGGCCGTGGCGGCTCCGGCGGGCGTCGCGGCCAGCGGCATGACCAGCGCGGCGGAGGCCGCGACGGCAGCGGAGCCCTTGATCCAGGTCTTCGAGACAGGTCTCATCGTTCCCTCAATTCGGTTGCGGCTCTGGGTGATTGCTGTGCTCGGTGCAATGGCGAGCGGGCGGGGGAATGAACCTCAGCGTTCCGCTTTGGGTATGTCAGACGGCTGGTTGTCGGATGTGCAGCCGTTCGAAACCGAAGCTATGCAGGGCGCTCCCTGCATTTGCTTGACGAATCCCGGGACACCGGACAATGACGCGGTGAAGAGGCTGTCCAGGTCCTCCTCACCGGCACCACAGCCCTGGAAGGGCGGGATCGTCACCGACCCCGTCAGCGGACCCCCTGCGGTGAGTTGGTAGCCGTCCAGGACCCCGCCGACCACGTTTCCCACGCCTTCGAGCGGAAGTGTGAAGGGCCGCTCCGTACGACAGTTGTTCCCCACGTCCAGTGGAACGCCGTTGACCTTGACGTCGCGCAGCCTGAGGACGAGCTTGACGTCGATGGTGGTGACAGCCTTGGTGGTGAAGGTCGTGAGATCGGTAACGGTGTGGACGTGCACATTGGGGGCGTCCGGCGTGTCGGTCCTGGGAGGGATCTGCGTCATCTCAAGAGTCGCCGTCGTCGGCATGAACCCGAAGGTCAGGAATGTTCCTGTGGTGGGCGGCAGTTGCGGCTTCCCCTGATAGTCGAGCACCATCGCCGCTGTCATGTATACGTGAATATAGGGGGGCTGTATCACAGGGGGGACGCTGGGATACGTGTAGATCCGCGAGCAGGCAAGCGGGAACTTATTGGCGCCCTTGAGTTTGGTGACGTTCGCGTAGCCGGTCACATAGGCGACCATCTCTACCTCGTTCGTCGTGTCCCCGACACATTTGGGTGCGTCGGCCACCGCCGGCTCCTCGGCCTTCTCCCCGACCTCCGGTACGCCTGCGTCACGCAGCCCGGCTCCGTCCTCGGGCCAGTCGTCGGACGCGGACGGCGCGGGTGTGGACGGTCCGCCCTCACCCAGCACCTTCACCGTTGCCAGGGTCGCATCCTGATCGGCGTCCAGTTCACAGCTCAGGGGGATGGTCCGCGGTTCGGTCGGAGCACCGGCGGCCGTCCTGGTCGTGAGCACCCCGGACAGACGGGCCGCCTTGAGCGAGAGGTCGCCGGACGCGCCAGGTCTGACATAGGGAACAGTCCCCGAGGTCCTCAGCGTCAGGTCACCCTTGTCCGGTATCGGTGTGGACTCCGTGGTCGCCCCGGCCCACTCGGCCTTGGCGTGCTTGTCGCCCTGGGAGACGTCCGTGGACAGCAGCATCTCGGCGCTCACGGTCGCCGCGCCGGAAACGGCCGGACCTGAATCCGCCGGCCCTGAATCGGCCGGCCCGGAATCCGCCGGCCCGGAATCCGCCGGCCCGGAATCGGCCGGCCCGGTGAGTGCGCCCTCGGGCAGCACCACTTCCACGGAGACGTCCTCGGGCTGTATCGTCTGGCCCGCCTGGACCGACTCCGCGACCTTGGCGGTGATCCCCACCTTCACGGGATACTTGCCCGCCGGGAACTCGCAGGTGTAGGCCAGGTTCGCATCGATCTCCTGGGCACCCGCCGCGGCCTGCGCCCCGGGGATCATCCCCCCCAGCAGCACCGCGGTGGCCACCGCGGCACCCCGTGCCGTGCGCCGCGGCGCTCCCGACTTACCACTGCGCTTCACTTGCGGTGTCCCCCTTCGGACGAGCCGGACGGAGCCGGATGGCGAATCGCACGGCGGGCTCCCGCCCGCCGTGCGATCCCTGATCACCCAAGACCGGCGTGAGGCCGGATCAGGGGGTGTAGGTGATGGTCGGCTTGGTCGTACCGCCGGACGGAGTGACCGCCGCGTAGCTGGCGGTGTACGTGGGGTTGTCACCCACGGCCGCGATTCCGGCACAGCCCGCGCTGGCGGTGGCGACCCTCAGCTTGTAGGTGCTGTTGTTGCTGACAGCCAGCTTGCCGGTGGAGTTGGTGTACGTGGCAGCGACACTGCCGTCCACGGTGAAGGTGCAGGTGAGCACCGTCACGGAGGCCTTCACACCGGTGATGGCCCCGCTCGTGACGCCGCCGCTGTAGGTGTTCGCGATCAGCTTCCACGCGGGGGATGTGGTGGAGGCCGGTGTCACGGGACCGAACGGGCTGGTGCACCCGCTCCAGGTCAGCGGAGCGATGGTGCCGACCTGCACGTTCGTGGTGCCGGGGGCGGACGTCAGGGTGCCCCCCGCCGCGGACGAGGTACACGTCATCGGGATGCTGTTGAGGGTCAGGGTGACGGTTCCCGCGGTGGCCGAGAACGTCTCCGGCGAGGCGGGGCCGACAGTCCACTGCCCGGCCGCGACGCCTGCGGTGGCGGCGGGGGCTGCGAGGGCGACAGCGGCGGCGGCTGCGCCGGTAGCGACCGCGATCTTTCTGAGGGAGTTGCGCACAGTTAGTTCCTCCGATTCGACAGTGCGGGTGCACTGTTGCGGGGACACACACGCCAGGTACCGCGCAAGCGGCGGACGTGCAGCTATGAACCGTGTTGCGTGGGCCGTGCTACTTCTTCAGCCACATACGCTCTGTGACAGGCCGGGACGTTACTAGCGGGAAACTTGGAGCACAATCCTGCTCACCGAAATTGCTCACGCCGAGTTCTTTTCTCGTCCCGCGCTTACTAATTCCCGTGGCTCACTTGTCACTTGGTGCGCAATACCGGGAGCGGCCCCATGGTGCCGCCCTCGACTACCGGACACCGCGCCGGGCAGCGGCGTCCGCATCGCGGCCGGCGCACGCCCTCCGTGGAGGCGGCTCAGCTTCCGGTGACGGCCGGGTGCACAACACCTCCCGCGGGCGTGACCACACCGAGGTTCGCGGTGAGGGTCGCGACCTCCCCGTCAGCCCAGAGACCCTTGCACGCCGGCGTGGTGTCGGCGAACAGCAACTGGTGGCCCGGGGCGCCCGTAAGCGCCATCACGCCGGTCGACGAGGTGTAGGTCATCGCCATTTCGCCCGCGATCCTGCCCGAGCAGGTGAGAACGGTGAACCTGATCTCGACCCCGGTGACGTACCCGCTGGTCACGCCCGTTCCGGCGTGATATTCCGTGGCCATGATCTTCCATGGAGTACTCACATCAGCCAGAGGCGTGACGGGGCCCAGCGCCGTCGTGCAGGGGCTGCCGGAACTCCCGAAGACCATGGACGTGACCTTGCCGACGTAACCGGGTGACCCCGTGGCACTGAACAAGCTGCCCCTGACCGGAAGGACCGGACACGTCATCGGGATGTATCCGAGCTGGAAGACCGTGTCCGTCGAGTTCGCGCCGATGGCGGCGGGCGTCATCGGTCCTACCGTCCACGACGTAGGAGCGGCCATCGCCGGTGTCACCGCGATGTTCAGGGCGACGGCAGCCGCCCCGCCCAGCAGGAACATTCTTCTGATGAATGTACGCATATCGATCCATCAACCCTTTCCTCAACGCCCGATTCGTTCAGGGCCGGAACCCTAGAAGAAGCGGGTGGGAATCCTCAACGCCTTTGCCACATACATCTTCAGAGTGTGAGTACCGGTAACTCCGCCCACGCAGCACCGCGTAAGCCTTGTCAGTTCATGAGCAGCAGGACGCGCATACGGCACCACGCATCCACTTCGCCGGCCGTGTCCCGGTCCAGGGAAGGAAGCGTCACTGCTACGCCTCCACAGCGCACCCATCGGATGCCCGCCGAGTTTCTCCGTGCGGCCGTCGCACCCGTCGCCGGCGCAGCCGCCCGATGTCCGGTGCCCACCTCCTCGCCAGCCGGAAAACACACGGCCGAAAATATTGTCCGGAAGTGAGTGCTCTCGCCCTACCTGCACCGGAGCACCACGTCGGGGCCACGATGTGTGGCCCCTGCACTTCGATCTTGTACAAGCTGTGGGCACGGCCGTTGACTTGGTCTATCTTCATCGCTGACTTGGTACGCACCTGTCGGTTCGTGGGAGCGCTTTCCCCCACCGCCTCACCCCCACCGGGCGCCGGAGAGCAAGGGGAAACGTCATGCCGAAAGTCATTTCACCCATGGACACGGGGGATCCGCTGGGACCGCTTCCCCAGGAGTTCGCCGCGATCATGCGTCCCGAACTGCCCAGCCTCATCAAGGAGATCGGCGTCGAGGTCACCCGGGCCTATCCGGAATACGCGCGCCTGCTCAGCGGGCCCAACGGCCAGGCAATTCGGGTCGGCGTGGAACAGAGCCTCTCCGCATTCGTGGACCTGGTCGCCGAACCCTCCACATCGACATCGCTGCGCGACGACATGTGCCGTCGATTCGGACGATTCGAGGCGTACGAGGGCCGCACCATGGAAACGCTTCAGGGGGCCTACAGGCTCGGCGCCCGCGTCGCGTTACGACGGGCCAAGAAGGTCGGCCGCAGCTACCACTTCTCGCCGACCCTGATGCTCAGTTTCGCCGATGCGCTCTTCGCCTACATCGACGAGCTCGAATCACTCTCCCGCGAGGGCTTCCTGGAGGTGCAGTCCCAGACCGGCGAACAGAGCGAGGCCATGCGCCGGCGGCTGCTCCACCTGATCCTGGCCGGGCGCCCCGTACCCAGTTCGGCCATTGCCGAGCTGAGCGAGCAGACCGGGTGGGCGCTGCCCGAGAAGGTCACCCTGGTCGCAGCACGCGCTCCCGCACGGCTCGACCGGGCCGGTGCCGACCACGACATCCTGGTCGATCTCAGCGACCCCCAGCCGCATCTACTCATCCCGGGGCCTCTCGACGACGCACGAAGAGCCATGCTGGACCAGGCGCTTCTGGGCACCCGTGCGGCGATCGGGCTGACCGTCCCCACCGCTCTGGCCTCGGACTCGATCCGCTGGGCCAGGAGGACCCTCGAACTCGTCGACGCGGGCGTCATCGACGACGCGCCGTTCATCCACTGCGGGGACCACCTCATCACCCTGTGGCTGCTCTCCGATCCGGCCCTCCTGGACCAGCTCGCGCAGCGGGAGCTCGCACCCATCGCCGGTATCAGCACCACCCGACGGGAGCGGCTGATCGAGACCCTGCGCATCTGGCTCGACACCCGTGGCACCGCTGCCCACATGGGCGAACTGCTGGATGTACACCCGCAGACCGTCCGCTACCGCATGCGCAACCTCGAATCCATCTTCGGTGAGCAACTCATCGATCCCGAGAGCAGGTTCTCCACCGAGGCGGTTCTGCGGGCTCTCCAGTTGCAGGCCCGCAACGAGGAGACCTCCCCGTAGTCCGTCCACAGAACGGCTTCCGGCCGGATCACGGCCTTCGCTGCGCGTCAACTTACTTACGAGTAAAGGGAAATACCCGGTCACTCCCAAACGGTTGCCACACGGAGACGTTCTCAACGAGAAACCCGGAACTGCGTCTCGTACACATGGAGGAGTCGGCCGCCCACCCGGCGGCCGCGACGCCCGACCTCCTGGCCACCATTCGAGAGGGAACCCCCCATGACCGCCTCACACCTGCTCGTCCCCGTACCGATCCCGGACCGCATCGCGGCGCTGATCGGCTCCTGCATCCCGGCCCACATCCTGGAGGCGGAGTTCGCCGCGGAGTGCGCCGCACGCGAGGTCCGCAGGTTCCGCGGCCCGCGGCTCGGCATCGAGGACCAGGCCGACCGCGAGCAGGCTCTGTCCGAGCTCGCCCGCGCCAACAAGGTGCTCTCCGCCCACCACCCGCGGCTGGCGGTGCGCCCCGGCAGCCCCTGGTGACTCCCCGCCTCTCCCCCGCCCCGCCTCCGTCTTGCGGAGGCGCCGCCCGACGCTTACCTTACTCGGAAGTAAGTTTACTCCGGAGTAAGGAACTGGCGTGGCCGACAACAGCAGCGGCAACCTCACCGACGAACTGACCGCCCTCGACTTCGCGACGGTCTCCCCGCCGGAGTTCGCGCGGATCGTGAAGGGCCTCTCCGCCAAGCAGCTCGGCGAGGTCATGCACGGCAAACTGCGTGCCCGGGTGCTCGGCGAGGTCTTCGGCCGGATGAGGCAGCAGTTCCGCCCGGAGGCGGCGGGACAGCTCAAGGCGCTGATCCGCTGGAAGATCACCGGTGAAACGGACGCGGTCTACGAGACATCGATCGCGGACGGCACCTGCACCATCAGCGAGGGCCGCTCCGACGCCGAACCGCGCACGACGCTGGTGATGGCCGACGCGGAGTTCCTCAAGCTGGTCTCCGGAAACGGCAATCCCGTGACGATGTTCATGATGCGCAAGCTGAAGGTGGCCGGCGATGTCGGCCTCGCCTCGGGCCTCACCCGCTACTTCGACATCCCGAAGGCCTGAGCCGATGAGCTACTTCTCCCTCGCCCTCACCGAGGAACAGCAGGACCTGCGCAACTGGGTGCACGGCTTCGCCGCCCAGGTGGTGCGCCCGGCGGCCGCCGAATGGGACGCCCGCGAGGAGACGCCCTGGCCCGTCATCCAGGAAGCGGCCCGGATCGGTCTGTACGGATTCGAGTCGCTGGCCGACATGTACGGCGACCCGTCCGGACTCTCCCTCCAGATAGCCAACGAGGAGCTGTTCTGGGGCGACGCCGGAATCGGCATGGCACTGTTCGGGACCTCCCTCGCCGTCGCCGGCATCTTCGCCTCCGGGACCCCGGACCAGCTCGCCGAGTGGGTGCCCCAGTGCTACGGCGACGAGGACGACCCGAAGGTCGCGGCGTTCTGCGTCTCCGAACCGCAGGCCGGCTCCGACGTCTCCGCGATGGCGACGAAGGCCCGCTACGACGAGGCCAAGGACGAGTGGGTGCTCTCCGGCCAGAAGGCGTGGATCACCAACGGCGGCATCGCCGAGATCCATGTCGTCGTCGCCTCGGTCGACCCCTCGCTCGGTGCGCGCGGACAGGCCGCGTTCATCGTGCCGCCCGCGACGAAGGGCCTGGAGGCGAGCCGCACCATCAAGAAGCTGGGACTGCGCGCCTCGCACACGGCTGACGTCTTCCTCGACGACGTACGCGTTCCCGGGCACTGCCTGCTCGGCGGCAAGGAGAAGCTGGACGCCCGGCTCGCCCGCGCCCGTGAGGGCGGCAACGCCAAGAGGCAGGCGGCCATGGCCACATTCGAGGTCAGCCGCCCGACCGTCGGCGCCCAGGCGCTGGGCATCGCGCGCGCGGCGTACGAATACGCGCTGGAGTACGCCGGTCAGCGCGAGGCGTTCGGCCGGCCCATCATCGAGAACCAGTCGATCGCGTTCGCACTGGCCGACATCCGTACGGAGATCGAGTCCGTCCGGCTGCTGATCTGGCAGGCCGCCTGGATGGCCCGCAACGACCGCACCTTCGACGCCGGACAGGGCTCCATGTCCAAGCTGCGAGCCGGTGAACTCGCGGTGTCCGCGACGGAGAAGGCCGTCCAGATCCTCGGGGGCGCCGGGTACAGCCGGGAGCATCCGGTGGAGCGGATGTACCGCGACGCCAAGATCTACACGATCTTCGAGGGGACCAGCGAGATCCAGCGCCTGGTGATCGCGCGGGCGATCTCGGGCCGCCACATCCGCTGACGCGGGGTCAAGGGCCGGGGACCGGGGTGAACCGCACCGGCAGCGACGCCGGGCCCCGGGTGAAGACGCCCTGCTCGGACGGGGTGAACCCGTCCGCGAGCCGTACGTCGGGCATCGCGTCGAGCAGCATGTTCACCCCGGTCCGCACCTCGGCCCTGGCCAGCAGCGCGCCCACACAGAAGTGCCGGCCCAGGGCGAACGCCAGGTGGTCGGCCGCCGCGGAGAACGCCGTGGTGCTGGTCAGGTCGGTGCGGAAGATGTCGAAGCGGTCCGGGTCGCGGTACCGGGCCGCGTCCCGGTTGGCCGAGCCGATCAGACAGGTGACGGTCGAGCCCGCGGGCACCGGCCCGCCGCCGAGCTGCACGTCGACGGCCGTCTGGCGCATGATCATGTGGACCGGCGGGGTGAGCCGCAGTGTCTCGGCGAAGGCCCGGTCGATGAGACCGCGGTCCTCCCGCACGGCGGCAAGCTGCTCGGGGTGGGTGAGCAGGTTGGCGAAGATCGAGGCGATGGCCTTGTCGGTGGTCTCACCGCCGGCGGCGAGCAGCAGACTGCAGAACGCCTTGATGTCCTCGTCACTCATCCGGACGCCGTCGACCTCGGCGGTGCAGAGCGCGGAGAGCAGGTCGTCGCCGGGTGCCTTCCGCCGCTCCTGGATGACCGGGATCATGTACTCGGCGAATTCCTGCCGGGTCCGTTCGCCGGCCGCCGCCACCTCCGGGTCGCCCGCGAGGTTGCCGAGGAAGGCGATGACGGTGGTGTACCAGCCGTGGAAGCGGTCGTGGTCCGCCTTGTCCAGGCCGAGCATGTCGGCGATGACGAGGACGGGGAAGCGGGTTGCGAACGCGTCGACGAGATCGGTCTCGCCGGTGTGCCGGAAGGTGTCGATCAGCTCGCGGGCGTTGCGCTCGATGACCGGGAGGAACTTCTCCTGAAGGTCCGCGCCCCGGAAGGCGGGGGCGACCAGGGCCCGGCGCACGGCGTGCTCACGACCGCTGAGCTGGAGAATGGTCCTGCCGTGGACGGGCTCGATCTGCCAGTCGTAGTTGTCGGTGGTGAACTCCCCGGCCTTGTCCTTGAAGACCCGCTCGACGTCCTCGTACCGGGAGACGACGTAGCTGTTCGTGGCCTCGTGCCGGATCAGCGGGTGGCTCTCGCGCATGATCCGGTAGGACCCGTAGGGATCGGCCGCGAAGGCCGGCGAGAGAATGTCGGGCACGGGCGGTGCTTGCGAGGCGAGTGACTCTTGTGGGGCGGATGTCATGACGCTCCAGGGTCGTTGACGGGCAACGCCGCCCAGGCTATTGACTCGTCGTCCGACCTGACACCCCCTGGGGGACCCATGCCCGCCGGCCCGCGCCCGTCCGTTCTCTTCGTCACCGATCTCGCCTACGAGGCCCGTGGACGCCGCTATTGCGACGAGGACATCCACCTGACGTCGCGGCTGCGCGAGGACTTCGACATCGCTCTCTGCCACCCCCGCGACGCCGCCGCGCTGCTGGAGGGTTTCGACGCGGTCGTCGTGCGCAACAGCGGTCCGGTGCTGCACTACCAGGAGGCGTACGACGCGTTCTGCGCGCGGGCCCGGGAGCTGGGCACCCGGGTCTACAACCCGCTGACCGGGCGCGGCGACATGGCGGGCAAGCAGTACCTGGTCGATCTGAGCCGGGCCGGGTACCCGGTGATCCCGACGGTGGACCGGGCGGCGGATCTGGGGCTGCTGCCCGAGGCCGAGGGCTATGTGATCAAGCCGAAGCTGGGCGCGGACTCGGTCGGGCTGCAGTTCGTCCGTACCCCTGAACTGCCGCCCGAGGCAGACGGCACGCAGCTGGTCCAGCCCCGGATCGACTTCCGCTACGAGGTGTCCTTCTACTTCGTCGACCACGACTTCCAGTACGCGCTGAACGCCCCGCACCCGGAGCAGCGGTGGGTGCTGGAGCCGTACGGGGCGAGCGCGGCGGATCTGGCGTTCGCCCGGTCGTTCGTCGACTGGAACACCCTCGACCACGGCATCCAGCGGGTCGACGCCTGCCGGACCGCCGAGGGTGAGCTGCTGCTCGTCGAGCTGGAGGACCTCAATCCGTACCTTTCGCTGGACCGGGTGGGCGAGCCGGTGCGGGAGGCGTTCATCGCCCGGATGGCGGCGTCGCTGAAGGACCTGCTGGGCTGACACGTCCGGCCGTCCCCCGCATGCGGGTGACAGGGGGCGGTGTGAGGGTGCAAAGGTGACCACTGCCAGCGAGACCGCCCCCGCCGCGCAGGCCGCCGGCGCACCGCCCCTGCTCGATCCGCGCCGCCGGAACATCGTCTTCGCCACGATCGTGCTGGGCATTCTGCTGGCCGCCCTCGACCAGACGATCGTGGGAACCGCGCTGCCCACGATCGTCTCGGACCTCGGGGGCGCCGCCCATATGTCGTGGGTGGTGACGGCGTACCTCCTGGCGGAGACCGTGGCGACGGTCCTGGTCGGCAAGTTCGGTGACCTGTTCGGCCGGAAGATCGTCTTCCAGCTCTCGGCGATCATCTTCATCACCGGTTCGTTCCTCTGCGGTCTCGCGACCAACATGACGCTGCTGATCGTGTGGCGCGGTCTGCAGGGCATCGGCGCGGGCGGTCTGATGGTCACGTCGATGGCGCTGATCGCCGATGTGATCCCGCTGCGCGACCGCGGCAAGTACCAGGGTGCGATCGGCGCCGTCTTCGGCGTCTCGACCGTCATCGGGCCGCTGCTGGGCGGGCTCTTCACCGACCATCTGACCTGGCGCTGGGCGTTCTACGTCAACGTGCCGATCGCGATCGTGGTGGTCATCGCCGCGGCCCGCACCATCCCGTCGGTGAAGGCGGCGGGACGTCCGGTCATCGACTACCTGGGCATCGCGATGGTCACGGTCGGGGCGAGCTCCCTTATCCTGGCGACGAGCTGGGGCGGCAACGAGTACGCCTGGGGCTCCCCCGTCATCATCGGCCTGTTCGTCCTCGGCCTGGTCGCCCTGGCCGCCTTCTGCCTCGTCGAGTTCCGGGCGAAGGAACCGATGCTGCCGATGCGGCTGTTCAGCAATCCGGTCTTCACGGTCTGCTCGATCCTCAGCTTCATCGTGGGCTTCGCGATGCTCGGCGCGATGATCTACCTGCCGACCTATCTGCAGTACGTGGACGGGGACTCGGCGACGCTCTCGGGGGTCCGGACGCTGCCGATGGTCATCGGTCTGCTGGCCGCCTCGATCTTCAGCGGCAACGTGGTCAGCAAGACCGGCCACTACCGGATCTTCCCCATCGTGGGCTCGCTGGTCATGGCGGTCGGGCTGTTCCTGCTCTCCCGGATGGGACCGGACAGCGGGGTGTGGCTGGAGTCGCTGTACATGCTGGTGCTCGGGCTCGGCATCGGGCTGTGCATGCAGGTGCTGACGATCGCGGTGCAGAACACCGTCGACTACGCGGACCTGGGCACGGCCACCTCGGGCGTGACGTTCTTCCGTACGCTCGGCAGCTCCTTCGGTACCGCGGTGTTCGGCACGATCTACGCCAACTCGCTCGGCCCGAACCTCAAGGACGGGGTCGCGGCGGCGGTGCGGGCGGGCGGTGATCCGGCGGTGGTGGCGAAGGCGTCGCAGAGTCCGGAGGGGCTGCACTCCCTCCCCGACGCGCAGTCGGCCCCGCTGGCCCAGGCGTATGCCGACACCCTGCACACGGTGTTCCTCTGGACGGTCCCGGTCGCGGTGCTCGGCTTCGTCGTGGCGCTGTTCCTGAAACAGGTGAAGCTGCGGGACACGGCGCGGGCCGGCTCGACCGACATGGGCGAGGGGTTCGCCTCTCCGAGTACCGGTGACTCGGCCCGGCTGCTGGAGTTCTCGGTGGCCAGGGTCCTGCGCCGGGTGGACCCGGACACGGCCCGGCGGATCGTGGCCTCGTCCGACACCCGGCTCGACATGGCGGGGGCCTGGGCGGTGATGCAGGTCGAGCTGTTCACGCGGATGGTCGGCCATGCGGGGCTCCGGCTGATCGCGGCCCGGCACCGGATTCCGCCGGAGGTCCTGGTGCCCGTCTTCGACCGCATGATCGAGGAGGGCTACCTCACCGGGGACGGCCATCTGTTCACGCACACCGAGGCGGGCAGCCGGGAGGCCGCGGCCATCAACGACGCGTGGTCCCACTGGCTCACCGAGCAGCTGGGCGACCAGCAGGAGCAGGCGGACGACGCCCGGCTGCGCGCCGCGGTCGACGTGATCGCCAAGCGGCTGCTGGCGGAGGACCTCACGCAGGAGCTCTCCCCGGCAGCCCCTGCGGGCGCGCCGGTCTGAGGCCGGCCCGGCCAGAGGCCCGCCCGGCCTCGGGCCGTCAGTCGGCGAAGACGGCGGACTCGTAGACCCAGGTTCCCTCGTGCCGGACGAAACGGCTCTTCTCATGGAGCGAGTCGCGGTGGCCGCCGGCCGTGTAATGCGCCCGGAAGGTGACCGTGCCCGTGCTGTGGAAGGCGCTGCCCTCCGTGGTCTCCAGGATCTCCAGCCCCTGCCAGCGCTGCCCGGGGTCGAGGTCGAGGACGTCCGGGCGGTGGTCCGGGTGCCAGGTGCGCAGCAGGTACGCGACGTCCCGGACGACGAAGGCGGCGTACCGCGAGCGCATCAGCGCCTCGCACGTCGGCGCCAACGCCCCGTCATGGAACCGGCCGCAGCACTCCCCGTAGGTGGCGGGCAGCCCACAGGGGCACGGCACGGCGGCCGTGACCTTGAAGGCGGGGGCGGCGGAGGGGCGCCGGGGGCGTGCGGTGCGTCGGGACATGGGTCCATTGTGGCCTGCGGGCGTACCGGGCCGGGCGTCGGGCGGCGTCGGTCGCACCCTCGGAACAAGCGCAGACCACTTGTCTTTCCTGCGCGATGTTGTTCAGATCGATTCATGTTCGAGCGGCATCAGCCGTTCACCGCCGGGGGGCATCATGGAATCCGACCATCACAGCCGATCAGTGAGCACCGCAAGTGTCAGGTTCGCGACAGCGGCCGCGTACGCCGTCGCGGGGGCGGTCCATCTCGTCACGGCCGGGCTGTTCCTCACCGGGCTGCAGTTGACCGTTCTCGGTTTTCGCACGTTCTTCCAGCCGGTGATCGGCCTGTTGCTGCTGAGTCTCGCCATTGCGATGCGTCCGCGGCCCGGGCGCCTGGATCCTGACGCGCCGACCGTGCGGGAAGCCGATGCGCCGGCCCTGTTCGCACTGTTGCACCGCGCGGCGGACATGGCAGGAGCGCGACGCGTCGACGCGGTCCAGTTCACTGCCGACTTCTCCGCGAACGTCATCCACTACGGCCTTCGCCGCAGACGCTGCTTCGTCCTGGGCCTCCCGCTCTGGGCCGCCTCCCCTCCTCAGCAGCGTGTTGCCGCAGTGACGCAGGCGCTGGGCCGGAGCGCTCCCCGCAACGTCCGGGACGGCGCTTTCGTCGGCTCGGCCCTCAGGTCCCTGACATCGGGATCGCATGCCGTGCAAGAAGGCGAGCCCTCCGCCACGCCGCCGCGCTTCAGCCCTGTCGCCGTGGGCGCGGCCGCCGTGGCGGACGGAACACAGCGCTTCAACGCCCGGTCGCGGAAGAGTGAGTGGCTGCTGTGGATTCCGCGAACGGCACTGGCCGCGACGGCCCGCCTGCTGCTGTGGCTCACGGAGCCGACCGCCCGGCGTGCGCAGTTCGAGGCGGACGACGCGTCGGCCCGTGCGGCTTCCTCGTCAGCTGCTCTCGCCGCACTCCGTGACAGGCGCCTGGCACGTGCCATCAGCCTTGAGATGCACCGCCTCGCCATCGAGAAGCGCACCGTCGTCAAGGCCCGCACCGCCGCGGTCACGCAGGACGACCTCTGGGAACTCGTCAACGCGCACGCCGCACATCTGCGTGAGCAGGACATGACCCGGCCCTCCGGACCCGGCTCACCGAGTGGCGTGCCCGGCTCCACCGGCACCGGTACGGACGCCCTGCGCATCGAACGGCTGGCCCACTCCCCGCAGCACCCGGCGACGATCGTGCTCGACGAGCCCGGCCGGGCCCTCATCGAGGACGAGCTTCACGTGCCCGAGCAAACAGTGGCCCAACGGGTGCTGCGTGACGGCATGCAGTTGTAGGAGGCCGGATCGCGAGGCGATGTCCTCACCACGCCCCTGGTCACCCTCAGGCCTTGCGGGCCACGCCCGCGTACCCCGGGATCGGCTCGTCGCCCGGGACGTCGACGGCTTCGCCGAGCTCCGGGTGCCAGTCGGCGGAGAGCGAGACGCCGGGGTCGACGAGTTCGAGGCCGTGGAAGAAGGCGGTGAGTTCGGCGCGGCTGCGCGGGCGCAGGGTCATGCCGCGGGCCTTGTACATGGCGGAGGCCTTGGCCGCACCCTCCGGGTCGAAGTCGCCGGTGGTCTGAGAGAGGACGAGGTAGCTGCCGGGGGCGAGCTGGTCGACCAGGCGGTCCACGAGTTCGGCGGCGCCGTCCTCGTCGTCCAGGAAGTGCAGCAGCGCCAGCAGGGACAGGGCGATCGGCTTGTCGAAGTCGAGGACCTTGCCGGCCGCTTCCAGGATGGCCTCGGGCCTGCGGGCGTCGGCCTGGATGTACTCGGTGGCACCTTCCGGGGTGGAGCGCAGCAGAGCCGCCGCGTGGGCGAGGACGATCGGGTCGTTGTCGCAGTAGACGACGCGCGCCTCCGGCGCTGTCCGCTGGGCGATCTGGTGGAGGTTGGGTTCGGTCGGAATCCCGGCGCCGATGTCGAGGAACTGCCGGATGCCGTTCTCCGCGAGCCAGCGGGTGGCGCGGTGCATGAACGCCCGGTTGACCCGTGCCATGTCACGGCCCCGCGCATCCACGGCCAGCAGTTGCCGGGCCATCTGCTCGTCGACCGGATAGTTGTCCTTGCCGCCCAGGAACCAGTCGTACATCCGCGCGGGATGCGGTTTGCTGGTGTCGATCTCGGCGAGGGGCTCGTGCCCGGTCATAGCGCGCTCCTTGGATCCGTGTCGGCGAACAGAGAACGAATGCGTTGCGCGGCGACCGGGAACCGTCCGCGCGGTGGGTCAGGTCAGAAGGAAGTCTGCCTGACCGGCCTTGGCGCCCTGGATGAAAGCGGCGATCTCGCGGTGGGAGTAGATGAGGGCCGGCCCGTCGGGGTCCGCGGACTGACGCATGGCAATTCTTCCGTCGGAGAGCTTCATCGCCTCGACGCAGTTGCCGCCGTTGCCACCGCTCCACGGCTTGTACCAGCCCTCGGAGCCGAGATCGGTGGCCGGCATGCCGTTGTATATGGGTGTCATCACAGCTCCTTGCGGAAGTCCCGGAGGATTTCCTTCGTGCGTTGTGCAGTCGCGGCCTGGGCCGCCATGCGGTCCATGACCTCGAGGTAGGAGGCCACCTCGGGGCGCGCGTCGAAGTAGACGGCCCCGGTCAGGTATTCGCTGTAGACCATGTCGGGAAGTTCGGGGACGGCGAACCGGAAGAGGACGAACGGCCCGTAGGTGCCCGGGTGATGGCCGGTCGAGAACTCGGCGATCTGCAGGGTCACGTTGGGCATCTCGGTGGCTTCCAGCAGCCGGTCCGTCTGGGCGCGCATGGCGTCGGTGCTGCCCACGGGGCGGCGCAGCACCGTCTCGTCCATGACCACCCACAGCCGCGGGGCGTCCGGCCGGGTCAGCAGGGACTGCCGTTCCATCCGCAACGCCACGTGGCGTTCGATGTCCTCGGGCCTGGTCTGGCCGACGGCTCCGGTGCGCATCACCGAGCGGGCGTAGTCCTCTGTCTGCAGCAGTCCGGGGACGAAGTGCGGCTCGTACATGCGCAGGAGGCTCGCGGCGCCCTCCAGGCTGACGTACATGCTGAACCAGTCGGGCAGCACGTCGTGGAACCGCTGCCACCAGCCCGGCTTGTTGGCCTCCTCGGTGAGGTCGACGAAGGCGTCGGCCTCCTCCTCGGAGATCCCGTAGGCCTTCAGGAGCGACTGCACATAGGGGACCTTGAGAGCGACCTCGGCGGTCTCCATCCTGCGTATCGTCGCCGGGGCGACGCGGAGCACCTTGGCTGCCTGGTCCCGGCTCAGGCCGACACGCTCCCGCAGATCCTGCAGACGCTTGCCGAGAACGACCTGACCCACGGTCGGGGCGGACCGCGGTTCGCTCACTTCAGACCTCCCCATGCGCTGTTTGCCAAGAGTGTGCCATGGGCGTGCCACCAAGAACACTGCCACTCTGAATTTTTCAGAGTGCCCCTTGCCAAGTGTTCACGACAGGGGGAGAGTTGGTGAGTGAACCAGTTCACTCGTCATGCCCGCCCTTCCGCAGGAAGATCGCGAAGCGTGACACAGCCCCCACTGTGAGGATTCGGTCGTGGCACCTGGCAGTGCGCTCATCCCCCGGCTCATGGACCTCAGCCCCGGGACGGAAGCGCTCCGATACTGCTTCGCGCTGCCCGCGCACCCCGAGTCGGTCGCCGGTGCCCGGCGGCTGGCGCGGGCACGGCTGGACACATGGCGGCTGGACGACGACGCCCACGACGCCGCGATCCTCATCGTGTCCGAACTGGTCACCAACGCGGTGGTGCACACCGCCAGCGCGCGCGTCGTGGTCGAGCTGCGCCGTCTGGAGACCCGACTGCGCATAGCCGTACAGGACCAGGGGCACCAGCCGGGCGGACCCCGGTTGGGCGCCGGCGCCGACGACGAGCACGGACGCGGCCTGCTGCTCGTCGACGCGATGTGCAGCGCCTGGGGGTCCCGCGATTCCGGGGACGGCTCGGGCCGCATCGTCTGGGCGGAACTGCCGCACGGCTCGGAGCACTCATGCTGAAGAACGCCATGTCCCATCTGCTCGGAGCCCGGCGCTCCCGCGAACCCGGCTGTGTCCCCGGCGGTGGCATGGTGCAACTGCCGCTGCCGGCGGCCCTGTCGGCGAGCCTGGGCTGCGACGCGGTGGGGGTACCCGCGCGGTACGGGTTCCGGCTGATGTCCCATCTGCCGCGTACGGGCTGCGTCTTCGCGGACGCCGACCGCTGGTGGTGGATCGTCCCGTCCGGCTCCGACCTCGATCTGGACTGGCCCGCGCAGGCCGCCTACGCGAGAGGGGCGCACGTCCCCGCGGTGCGGCCCCGGCTGATCCACCAGCCCGACAGCCGTACGCCGTACACCCCGCCCATCCCGCTGTTCCTCATGGTCTGCCAGGTGACGGGTGTGACGCCCTCGTGGGCGCCCGCGGGCGGAGCGCGCGTCGTCTCCTCCGCTCCCTGAAACCGATTCCGTGTGTGCGAACGGGGGCCGGGGCGCCGGATGACGCCCCGGCCCCCGTTCGCGTACCTACTTGCGGAAGGTCAGCCAGTCGACTGCCGCCGTCTTCGCGCCACCGGCCGCGACGACGTACACGTCGTGCGCACCGGTGACGGTGTGCAGCAGCTTCGCCGACTGCTCCTGCCAGGTGTCCGCACCACCGGTGGCCCGCACCGGCAGCACCCCCACGATCCGGCCCTTCGGGCTGTCCAGGCGCACCTGGAGCACTCCGGTCGCACCCCGTCCCGGAGCGGCGACGCGGACGGTCAGCCGGTCCGCTCCCGCCCCGAACTGCACCTTGCGGAAGCCGATGCGGTCACCGGAGCGCAGGAGGCCCGTGGCCGCGTCGCCGCGGGTGACGCCCCTGACGTCGGTGGCCTGTTCGGCCTGGAGCGTGGTGGTGGCGTCGGGTCCGTCCGCGTACAGCCGGATCTCGTTCACCCCCCACTCGGTGTCGCCGGGTGCGGTGAGGGTGATCCGCAGATAGCGGACGGTGGCCGGTGGGAAGACGGCCTCCTGGGCGAAGGAGCGGCCGCTGACCTCGGCGACCGGTGCGCCCCACTTCTTGCCGTCGCCGCTGGTCGAGACGGTGAAGCCGGACGGGTGCCCGGTGGCGTCGAGGCCGGCGTCCAGGACGAGCCTGCCGACGGTCTTCGGTGCGCCGAGGTCCACGGTGAGCGACTGGCCCGGCGTCTGGACCGCGGCCGTCTTCCACTGGGTGGTCTGGACGCCGTCCACGGCCGCCGAGGCGTCGGTGCCGTCGGACGCGGCCGCGGCCGCGGTCCAGCCGTCGTTGCGGACGCGTGACACGCAGCCGTCCAGGTTGCAGCCGGCGGACCAGATCGCGTCGCCGTACTCGTAGGCGCCCTGGTCCGGCCCTGCGCCCCGTACGCCGGTCGTCACCCCGTCGACGGTCTCCCCCGCGTCGACAGCGGGTGAGTCGCCGCGCAGCCACAGTTCGCCGTTGCGGATGTCGGTGTAGCCCGGTTCGGTGGGCGGCAGCAGGTTGCTGCGGACGACGGGGCCGGGGTCACCGGGTCCGGAGATCTCCGTCTTGGTCATCCCGACGATGTTGCTGACGTAGGTCCCGGTGGCGTCGGTGGCACCGCTGAGCCGGACCGAGGCGCCGGTGATGCCCTGCCCGTACGAGGAGTTGTGGTCGCGGTTGCCGAGGCTGACGCCGCTGTGGCCGTTGAAGAAGGTGCCCCGGGTGCCGGTGTTGTACGCGACGTTGTGGTGGAGCAGGAAGTTGCCGGAGGAGTTGTCGATGTAGTAGCCGACCTGCCCGTCGTGGTCGTGGACGACGTTGTGGTCGACGCTGGTGCCGGTGGCGTCCAGGTTGCAGCAGACGTAGAACGGGCTGCCGTCGCGGGAGGTCCGCATCGCCTCGGACAGGTCGTTGTAGGCGATCGTGTTGTTGTGGAACGGCACGCCGTTGAGCTGCCACGACACGTCGATGCTGCCCCGGCCGGTGCGGCGGACGGTGTTGTGGGTGACGGTGTGGTCACTGCCGTTGATCTCGATGCCGGGGGTGTAGCTGCCCATCCAGCCGACGTCGTGGATGTAGGTGTTGGTGACCGTGTTGCCGCTGCCGCGCACGAGGACGCCGGTGCCGGCGGAGTAGCCGATCTCGCTGTCGCGCAGGGTGTTGCCGGTGCCGAGGAGCTGGATGCCCGAGTCCAGGATCCGGGCGACGACGATGTGCCCCTCGCCCGGTTCGATGGCGAGTTCGTCGTCTGCGGGCATCGGGAGCGTCGAGTACTCGGAGACGTACCGGGCGTTCAGGTCCTCGACGAGGACTCCGGTGCTGTCGTTCCCGGTGCGCAGCGAGGTGCCCCACAGATCGAGGCCCCGGACGGTGACGTACGAGCTGTGGCTGAGGTCGACACCCCAGGCTCGGTGCTTGGCGGTGACGGTGTGGCCGTTCATGCCGCCCTTCGGCGGGACGAGGTAGAGCGTCCCGCCGGCCTTGTCGTAGTACCACTCGCCCGGCTGGTCGAGGGCGGCCCTGGCGCCGACGAGGTAGTAGTTGCGGAAGGCCTTGTCGCCCATGCAGAGCGGGTCGCAGCGGTAGTTGCCGCCCTTGAAGTCGAGGGCGCCCGCGGTGGTGGAGGTGACCGTTCCGGTCTGCTGGCTCCAGGGGTTGGAACCGGCCCACAGGTGGACGGTGGCGCCGGTGAAGTCACCGGCCGGCAGATCGGGGTCGTCGATGTGCTGGTCGGTGGAGGTCTTCTCGGCGACGGCCCAGGTCGGGTTGAGCGGGTCGGTGCCGGAGTTGGGCCAGCGGCCCTCCATGGCGCGCTCGCCGTCGAGGAAGAGGGCGTTCTCGCTCGCGTCGAGCGGGAGGCCGGTCCTGACGGCGACGAGGCCGTCGCCGGCGTCCTTCCAGCCGGAGAGGGTCTCGGTGCCGTCGACCGTGACCGTGCCGTCGCCGTACGCGGCGAACGTGATCGGCGCGTCCTCGCGGCCGGCGGGCGGAGTGATCTGCTCGCGGTAGGTGCCCCGGTGGATCAGGCAGCTGTCGCCGGGGCCCACGAGCTCGGCGCAGCGCGAGATCGTGCGCAGCGGGTGCTGCGCGCTGCCGCCCGACCGGTCGGATCCCCAGGTCGCGACCTCGTACGTCCGGCCGCGGTCGGCGGCGGTGGCCGCCGACGGCAGGGCGAGTGGGAGTGCGATCAGTGCGGCAGCCGCGGCGGCCACCAGGGATGTCGGGCTGAGAGCCGGTCTCATGTACAGCCTCCGGTGTTCGGTGGTGCGGGTGGGCGTTTCCATGCTGTCTCGCCGTCCGGCCCCGGCGGGGCGCCGAGGACGGCGCACCTCAGCCAGTGCTCGCCGGGCGGGAGTTCGCCGGTGAGCATGGGCAGCGCGGTGCGGCGGGCGAGCACATTGGTGCCGGGCAGGCAGTCGACGTTTCTCCCCGTGCGGCGGCCGTCGGTGTCGATCAGGCCGGAGAGTCCGGAGGCGCCGGTGACGCGGGCCCGGGCGGGTCCTGCCCGGCGAGTGGGTCCGGGCGGGGGTGCGGCGTCGCGGTCGACGGCGAACGCCCCCTCCGCGGTCCACAGCGGCCGCGCGGTGCGGACGCGGTGGACCCGCACGTGCCAGGGCGGGGCGGCGGTGAGCCAGGTGGTGATCTCGACGTCGGGCCAGGGGTGCCAGGTGGAGCGCACTGTGTCGTCGGTGACCTGGTGATCGCCCGGCTCCTCGCGCACCCGGTAGTGGGTGCCGCCGTCGTCGCTGAGAGCCAGCATCGAGTCGTACGCCCCCTGCTCCAGGCCGACGGGTCCGGCGGGCAGGCTGAAGCCGAAGCGCGAGGAGTAGGCGAACTTGGCGTACTTCTCCGCCGCGTGCCGGACCCAGGCGTGGTGCTGGCGGCCGGCGAGGAGGGTGACGTCGCCGGCGGAGCGCATCAGGACGGCGCCCGCGTGCGGCTGGGGCGAGATCGCGGGCAGGGCGGGGGCGCGGCGTTCGGCGGCGGTCCAGAAGCGGTGGCCGGCCGGCAGGGCGAGCGGCAGGAAGGTCTTCAGGGCCCAGTACGGGGAGCCCGGGGCGTTGTACTGCTCGGCGAGCGCGGGCTGCGGGTAGGCGTAGCCGACAGAGAGGAGTCCGCCGGGTGCGGCGTCGGGTCGCTGCTGCCACCAGCGCAGATGGCGCATCAGGTGCCCCTTGACGACACCCCACGGGAGGGCTTCGACGCCGGCGTACGGGAGGGCGGACCAGAACGCCGCCTGGGCGAAGCGGTAGGTGAGGGAGCGGCCGTAGGGGACGGCGGCCCCGTCGTCGGCGAACCAGTGCTGGAAGTCCTGGGCGAACAGCGCGGCCCGCATCCGGAAGCGGACGGCCCGTTCGGGGTCGCGGTGCCCGGCGAGCTGGGCGTACAGCAGTCCGTAGAAGTGCATCGCCCACGGCACGTAGTAGTCGCGGCGTTCGGTGGGGCCGTCGGAGTACCAGCCGTCGCCGCAGGCGAAGGTCTCCAGCCGGTCCAGGCAGGTGCTGACGCGTTCGCGGTCGTACGGGACGCCTACGCGGTCGAGGCCGAGTCCGATCAGGACCGGGAAGAACAGCCAGTTGTTGTCGGTGACCGCGCAGGACATGCCGGAGATCAGCCAGTGGGCGACCCGTTCGCGTTCCGGTCCGCTCAGGGGCTCCCAGAGGCGGTCGGGGGCGAGCGCGAGGGCGAAGCCGATGGCGGCCATCTCCACGATGCGCTGGTTGTGCGGTCCGGGCGGGCCCCAGTACTCGGGGTGGCCCGGGTCGGTGCCGGCCGCCAGACCGCGTACCCAGTGGTCCCAGTGCGCGAACGACCCGCCGCCCGCGGCGAGCGGGGCGAGGCCCCACAGGGGGCGGGCGAACGCCTCCAGTTCGGCGGCCGGGTCGTCGTGGATGGCGGTGTTGACGCCCAGGCGCAGCCGGGCGCGGCCGGGGCTGAAGTGCGGCAGGAGGGGCTCGGTGAGGGCCCGGACGTACTCCTGCAGTCGGGCGCGGCTTTCGTCGGTCATGTGGTCAGCCCTTCTCCGCGCCGGCGAGCAGTCCCGTGCGCAGGAAGCGCTGGGCGAACAGGAAGGCGACGAGGGTGGGGACGCAGGCGACGAGTCCGGCGAGGGCGGCCTCGGGCTGGTGGATGTCGAGGTCGCTGAAGCCGCTGGAGGCGTTGACGGCTCCGGTCGACTGGAGCAGGGACATCAGACCGAGCTGGAGGGTGAACGTGCGGTCGTCGGCGAGCATCACGAACGGCAGGAAGAAGTCGGTCCAGGTCCGGGTGAAGGAGAAGAACGCGATCAGGCCGATGGCGGGCTTGGCCAGCGGGATGCCGATCGACCAGAACAGCCGCAGCTCCCCCGCCCCGTCGACCCGTCCGGCGTCCAGCAGGCTGTCCGGGAGGTTGGCGGCGAAGTGCAGATAGGCGAGGTAGACGCCGAACGGGTAGAAGGAGAGCGGCAGGATCACCGAGGCGGGGGTGCCCGTGAGGCCGAAGGCGTTCATCTCCAGGTACAGCGGGAGGACGAGCGCCGCCGGCGGCAGGATCATGCAGACGATGGAGAGAGTCAGCAGCAGCTTGCGTCCGCCGAAGTCGTGCTTGGCCAGGACGTATCCGGCGGGAACGCAGAGCACCAGGGACAGGGCGACGCTGGCCGCGGTGTAGAAGACGGAGTTGCCGATCCACAGCGTGATCTGGCCGTCGTTGTAGCTCATGAGGTGGTCCCAGGCGCTGCCCACGTTGCCCAGGGAGCCGAAGCCGAGCGAGGACCCGGTGGTGAGGTCGTCGGCGGTACGGGTCGGGGCGAGGACCAGCCACAGGAGCGGGAGTCCGAAGAAGACGGCGGCGCCGAGGAGGAACAGCAGCCGTGCGGAGCGGGATACGGCGTTCATCGGGCTCGGACGCCTCTCACGTGTGATCACCGGTGGTCCGTTTCGTACATGCGGGTGCGGCTGATGACGATCCAGGCGGCCAGCAGACCGACCGCGAGCATGGCCAGGGAGAGGGCGGCTGCCTTGCCGAAGTCCCCTTCCTGGGTCGCGTAGTTGTACGCGAGCTGGTTGACCGACCAGGTGGGGCTGATCTGTCCGGGGGCGCCGGTGGTCAGCACGGTCGGTTCGACGAAGACCTGGCTGCCGGCGGCGAAGCTGGAGATGAGGACGAAGGCGACGTAGCTGCGGACCATGGGCAGCTTGATGTGCCAGGTGGTGCGCCAGGTGGAGGCACCGTCGACCTGGGCGGCCTCCATGACGTCCTTGGGAAGGGCGTTCAGCGCCCCGTACAGGACGATGATCCAGCCGCCCGCGTGGACCGCGACACCCATGACGGTGAGGACGGCGATCAGGTTCTGCCCGGAGAGGGCGTCGGTGGCGCTGGTGATGTCGAACAGGTCGAGGACCGGGCTGAACGGGCTGGCGTCGGGGCTGACCATGAACAGCCACAGCAGCGCGGCGGCCGATCCGGTGACCGCGCCCGGCAGGTAGTAGACGAACTGCATCGTCGAGGAGAACCTGCCCGGCTTCACGTGCAGGGTCAGCGCGAGCGACAGCACCAGCAGGACGAGGACCGGCAGCCACAGCAGGAGGTACATCCCCACGTGCGCCGCGGAGTCGACGAGCCGGTAGTCCTCGAAGACGCCGGTCCAGTTCCGGAGTCCGGCGAAAGCGCCGTCGTGCGTGAACGACGTCCAGAGCGCGTAGCCGGCGGGCGCGACACCGAAGAGGACGAGGAAGAGCGTGTAGGGGCCGATCAGTCCCCAGGCGGCGAGCGACCGTGCCCGCTTCATGGGGCTGCGCGGCTGCGGGGCGGTGCTCGCGGGGGTGGTCGCGGCGGCCGGGGGCCGCCTGCTGGTGAGCGTCACGGGGCGGCTCATTCGACGGTGTAGTTGCTGGTCTTCGCGGCCTGCTTCAGCCGCTCCTGCCAGCTGCCGAGGGAGTCCTTCAGCGACTTCCCGTCACCTGCGGCGGCACCGAAGGTGTCGTTGAAGCTGCTCTGCCACTCGGCCTCGTAGCGGACGGCTCCGAAGCCGGGGCGGAGGTTGGCGGCGGCCTCGGTGAGCACCGGCACGGGGTTCGTGGCGTAGTAGGTGTCCTTCGCCTTCGCCTTGCCCCATTCGGTGGCGGCGGCGGTGAAGGCGGGGTACGTGGGCTGCTTGGCCTGGAGAGGTACGTCGGTGGTCAGCCAGGTCACCAGGTCGGTGGCTGCCTTCGCCCGCTTGCCCGCGTGCTTCGACACGACGAACGCTCCGCCGCCCACCTGACCGGCCGCGGACTTAGGCTCGCCCTTCCAGACGGGCATCTGCGCGGCCGCGATCCGGCCGTCGGGCACCTTGAAGGACGGCTTGAACATGAAGTCGCCGAACCAGGCCGGGCCGGGCAGCATCAGGATCTTGTCGTCGGCGCCGAGCTTCGCGAAGGACGGTTCGGTCGGCACCACGTTGGTGACGGCCTTCTTCTCGGTGAGCGGCTGGAGGACGTCGGCGACCCGGGTGCAGGTGTCGTCGGCCGTGTCGATGCGGACCTTGGTCAGACTGAGGGTGTCGCGGGTCGGGCAGCCGCTGGAGCCGAAGTAGAGCCCGGCACCGTACTTGCCGGCGACGGAGCCCACGATGGTGCCGGGGTGCTCGGCCGCCGCCTTCAGGCCGACCTTCCGGTACTCCTCCCAGGTGGTGGGCACCTCGTAGCCGTACTTCTTCATCAGCTCGGCGTCGTACCAGAGGATGCCGGGCGCGATGTCGTTGCGCAGGCAGTACGTCTTGCCGTCGAAGGTGCAGGTGTCCAGCGCGCCGGGCGCGAAGCCCGCCAGGGTCTCCTTCGGGACGGCGGCGTCGAGCGGGGCCGCGTAGTCGAAGGGATCGGCGGCCAGAGTGGCGGTCTCGGACGGGTTGGCGAGGAAGACCACGTCCGGCCAGCCGCGCTTGGTGCGGTTGGCGAGGGAGATCTTGGTGGGCACATATCCCGCATCCGGCGGAATCGTCACCACACGGATCTTCTGGTCCGGGTGCTCCTTGGCATACTCCTTGGCAGCAGCGGTCCGGGTGTTGTCGACCCAGACGAGCAGCTCGTCGCTGTCTCCGCCCGAGCCGCCGCTGCCCGAGCCGCAGGCGGTGAGCAGCAGCGCGCCGCACACCGAAAGCGCCGCACGCGTCCTTGCGCCGGTACCCCATCGGTTCATCGAAGACCACCTCTGTGCCTGAAAATGAAGTTGCGATAGTTTTCGCAACAACGGATCGATCGAAACGTAGGAGAAACATCGGATGACGTCAACGGCTGGGGACGATTCGACACGGAGTACTTTGGCGGAGATTGCCGGAGAGGCCGGAGTTTCGGTCTCCACCGTGTCCAAGGTTCTGCATGACAGATCCGATGTGTCATCGAAGACCAGGGCAAAGGTGCAGCGACTCCTGGAGCAGCACGGCTACCTCGCCCGGAACAGTCCGCCTACCTCCCAACTCCGGGGCGGGCTCATCGAGTTCGTCATCAACGAGCTCGACAGCCCCTGGGCCGTCGAGCTCATCCGGGGCGCCGAGGAGGCCCTGCACGGGGTCGGGATGGGCATGGTGGTGTCGGCGACCCACGGCCGCACGAAGCTCGCCCGGCAGTGGCTGGACTCGCTGGCAACCCGCCCGACCCGGGGCGCGATCCTCGTGGTGCCGGAACTGACCGCCGCGCAGCACGAGGAGCTGCGCCGGCTCGCGATCCCGTTCGCCCTGGTCGCCCCGATAGAGGAGCCGGCCCCGGGAGTGCCATGGGTGGGCGCCACCAACTGGCCCGGCGGTTTCGCCGCCACCCGGCATCTGATCGAACTGGGCCACCGGCGCGTCGCGATCATCAGCGGACCGGCCCGCCGGCTGACCTCGCGGGCCCGGGTGGGCGGCTACCGTTCGGCCCTGGAGGAGGCGGGCCTGCCCTTCGACGAGGAGCTGGTGCGGTACGGCGACTTCACGCACGGCCTGGCCCACCAGCACGCCCTCGACCTGCTGCGACTCCCGGACCGGCCGACCGCGATCTTCGCCGGGAGCGACCACCAGGCACTGGGGACCTACCGGGCCGCGGCCTCGCTGGGCCTGCGGGTCCCGGAGGACGTCAGCGTGGTCGGCTTCGACGACCTGCCGTTCGCGGACTGGGTGACCCCGCGGCTGACGACGGTCCGCACCCCGCTCGCCGAGATGACCGCGCTGGCCGCGCGGATGGTCCTGCAACTGATCGCCGGGGAACAGCCGGAGACGACCAGGGTCGAGGTGGCGACGGAACTGGTCGTGCGGGAGAGCACGTGTCCGCCGGCCACGGGGGGAGGCGGCGCGGGGACCGGAGCGTAGCCTGCCCAGCGGGCTTGCATTTTCGCAGATTTTCGAAATAGTCGCCTCATCCACCGGTGATCATGTGGTGATCAGCCGGCCTCCTGCCGATCGGAGCACCCCCGTGGCGCATGCCCGCCCCCCTGCGCTTCTCGCCCTCGACCCGCGCCACGCACCGGAACTCTTCCCTCCGGAGGTGCTGGCCCGGCTGGCCCGGCTCGTCGGCATCGATGCCGGGCGCCCGCTGATCGCCGAGCGGTTCGACGATCCCGCGAACACGGCCGTACGTGACGCGCTCGCCCGCGCCGAGGTACTGATCACGGGCTGGGGCTGTCCGCCGATCGGCACGTCCGTGCTTGCCGCCGCACCGCGGCTGCGGGCCGTCGTGCACTCCGCCGGGAGCGTCAAGTCGCTGGTGACGGAGGCCTGCTGGGAACGGGGCGTCGCCGTCTCGTCCGGCGCGGACACCAATGGAGTACCCGTCGCCGAATTCACCCTGGCGGCCGTCCTGTTCGCCGGGAAGGGGGTGTTCGCCGCCCGGGAGCGGATGCGGGCGGCGAACGGAGCGCTCTCCCCCTACGACCTCCCCCACGGGATCGGCAACTTCCGTCGCCGGGTCGGCATCATCGGTGCGTCCCGGATCGGCCGGCGGGTGATCGAACTGCTGCGGCCGTTCGATCTGGACGTGTGGCTCAGCGATCCGTACGTCGACGAAGCCGCCGCGCGCGCCCTCGGGGTACGCCTCGCCGGACTCGACGAGCTGCTCGCCGGATGCGAGGTGGTCAGCCTGCACGCCCCGTCGATTCCCGAGACCCACCACCTGCTCGACCGGGGCCGTCTCGCGCTGCTGCCCGACGGGGCGGTGCTCATCAACACCGCCCGAGGGGCGCTGGTCGACACGGCGGCGCTGACGGACGAGGTGGCGAGCGGCCGGATCACCGCTGTGCTCGACGTCACCGATCCGGAACCGCTGCCGCCCGACGCACTGTTGCTGGAACTGCCGGGCGCCTTTCTGACCCCGCACCTGGCGGGCTCGCTGGGCAATGAGCTCCAACGGCTGGGGAGTGCGGCGGTGGACGAGGTGGAACGCCTGGTCACCGGGGTGCCGTTCGCCCGCCCCGTGCACAGGGAAGACCTGGCACGCAGCGGTTGACCCGCCCTTCCCTCCGTCGCGGACCCTGGTCACGCTGCGTTGTCAGTGGTCGGTTCTAGTGTGGAACCACTGATCGAGAAGCCCGTGGCAGTACGGGTCGAACGGGTGTGAAGGGGGGCGGACCTGTGCGTCGCTTGGAGTACGTCGAGGGCAGTGCGTCGAAGTTCTGGGAGACCCGGGCGGACGGCGCCGTGGTGACCGTGCGGTACGGGCGCTGCGGAAGCGAGGGACGTACACAGACTAAGGAGTACGGATCCGCGCAGGCGGCGGACGCGCAGGTGGCGAAGTCGATCGCGGAGAAGGAACGCAAGGGGTACCGGGAGGTGGGGGCGTCCGCCTCGGTGCCGTCGGCGGTGGGCCCGGGCGCGCCCTCCGGTCCGGGGGCGGGCCAGGCGGGTGACGGGGACCAGGAGCCCGCACTGCCCGACGAGGACACCTTCGTACTGCCGGTCGGCTGGCAGCGTTCACTTCACCCCCGCCGGGGCGGAGTGGTGCGCGCGCCCGGCCGGGCACGGAAGAAGGAGCTGGACGCCGTCGACGGCCGGACGGCCGAGGAAAGGGCGTGGATCCAGGAGTTCCTGGACGCGCCGGGCAGCGATGCGGAGCTCGTGGACCATGTGCGGGTGCACCTCGCCGGCAGTCGTTCGCCGACGGGGGCGGCCGCGGTGGCCTCGATCGTCGGACTCGCCTCGCCGCATGCCGGTTCCTGGGCCGACAGCTGGGTGCGGCTGGGCGGACTGCCGTTCGCCGCACGGGCCACGGTGGAGCTGTTCCTGACCGAGGCCCACTGGATGCAGAGAGGCGCCAGGCGCTACGACCCCTGGCTGGAGGCGCGCACCCGGGCCCCCCAGGCCTACTGGACGCGGTCGTGCCGTCCGGCCGCCGACCGGGTGCGCTCGCTGCTCGCCGCGGCGGACGAGGAGACCTACCGGGCCACGGTCGAGGCGCTGGCCCGGTGCCGCACCGACGCCTACCGAAGGATCATCACGGCCTATCTGGCACCGAGCGAGACCGACTGGGTCGCCGGACTCTGCACGGATCCCGAAGTCACCACGGAACAGGACGACGCGATCCTCTCCCTGGCCTTCTGCGCTCTCGACTCCGCGGAACAGGCACGGGCGTTCACGCACAGGCCCGTCATCAGTCACAGCACCGCCCTGATCGCGACCGTGGCCGAGGGTATCGGCGCCGCCGCCGTCCCGCTGCTGGGCGAGGACCTGCGGGGCCACTACTCCTATGCGGACCTCGTGAAGCAGGTCGCCAACGCCCTCGTGGAGTTCCCGACGGACGAGGCGTTCCTCCTGCTGCTCGGCCACTCGGACGCCAAGCACGTCCGTCCCGCCCTCATGGAGGCGATGCGCCGCTATCCGGTCCGGGGGCTGCGACTGCTCGCCGCGGAGGTCCGCGACCACGGCGCTGCGGCGTCGGCCATCTCACGCCAGTTGCTGACGGGGCACATCGCCGCCCACCGGTCTCTCGTGGAACGGGTGCGGCCGACGCTGGACAGCGACCTGGCGGAGATCATCGAACCGCTCCTCAACCCGGCGAACCGGATCGCCGACGCACCTGCCGCCGCCCTGCCCGCCGTGCTGACGTCCCCACCATGGGCCCGGCAGCGGAGCACGCCGAAGCCCACGGTCGTGACCGGCCTGACGGCTGTCGGCGAGCCCGCGGTGGAGTGGCTGCCCGGCGAACGGGAGCAGTGGGCCGCCTCCACCAGCTGGTACACCCGCCGCAACGGTGACGGCGACTGGGAGAAGGACATCGCCGCGCTGCGCTACCCCCTCGACGCGCCGGACCTGCAACCGGCGTGGGTCTATGTCCACGGCCCCGAGGAGCTGGTCACGCCACTGCTCGCCACCTGGGATCCGACGGATCTCTGGGACGCCTCGGACACCCTCAAGCCGATTCCCGCCCGCTTCGGACTCACAGCACTCCCGCTGCTGCTGCGCGTCGTGCCCCGGCAGCCGAGTTCCCTCGCTTCGTTGTTGCTTCCCTTCGTGGACGAGTCGGTCGCCCGGCACATGGCCGACTGGTCGGTACGGCTCAAGTCGACTGCGGCCAGCACCCGTTCCTGGTTCGAGCGGCACGGTGTCCGGGCCGCTCCGATGCTGGTGCCCGACGCAGTCGGCAAGGCCGGCCGGGCCCGACGCGCCGCCGAGCAGGCCCTGGTCCAGATCGCCGCGCTGCACGGCGATGCCGTGGTCCGCGGTGCCGCCGAGGCATACGGCGCGCGGGTGGCGGACGCGGTGTCCGAGCTGCTGACGGCCGATCCGCTGGAGCGGGCGCTGCCCGCCGTCATGCCGACGGTGCCGGGGTGGGCGGATCCGGCGCTGTTGCCGCAGATCACCGTCACCTCGGGCGGCGCCCTGCCGCCGGAGGCCGTGCGCCATGTACTGACCATGCTCGCGATGTCCGGACCCGGTGAGCCGTATCCGGGTCTCGGTGATGTCACTCGGACAGCGGATGCCGCCTCCCTGGCCGAGTTCGCCTGGGCGCTCTTCGAGCAGTGGCGGCTCGCCTCTCTGCCCGCCAAGGAGTCGTGGGCGCTGTACGCCCTGGGCCTGCTGGGTGACGACGGGACGGTGCGCCGGCTGACACCGGTGATCCGGTCCTGGCCCGGCGAGGGCGCCCACCACCGCGCGGTCGAGGGTCTGGACGTGCTGGCGGCGATCGGCAGCGATGTCGCACTCCTGCATCTGCACGGCATCTCCCAGCGGGTGAAGTTCAAGGCCCTGAAGGTCCGGGCGGCGGAGAAGATCGCCGAGGTGGCCGCGGGTCTCGGGCTCACCGGGGAACAGCTCTCCGACCGGCTGGTGCCCGACTTCGGCCTGGACACGGATGGTTCCACGGTCTTCGACTACGGGACCCGGACGTTCACGGTGGGCTTCGACGAGCAGTTGCGGCCGTACGTCCAGGACAGCGACGGCAAACGCCGCAAGGACCTGCCGAAGCCGGGCGCGCGGGACGACGCGGAATCGGCTCCGGCCGAGCACAAGCGGTTCATGGCCCTGAAGAAGGATGTGCGGACGGTCGCGTCCGACGAGGTGCGGCGCCTGGAGGCCGCGATGGTGGCGGGCCGGTCCTGGAGTGCGCGGGAGTTCGGCGAGCTGTTCGTCGGCCATCCGCTGCTGTGGCACCTGGTACGGCGCCTCGTATGGCTGAGCGAGGAGGACGGGGAAACCAGCGCGTTCCGGGTTGCGGAGGACCGTACGTTCGCCGATGCCGAGGACGAGCCCTTCGTTCTCTCCGGGGAGGCGACCGTGCGTCTGGCCCATCCACTGCACCTGGGCGAGGAGTTGACCACCTGGTCGGAGCTGTTCGCGAACCACGAGATCCTGCAGCCCTTCCCCCAGCTGGGGCGTGCCGTATTCACACTGACCGAGGAGGAGGCGGACAACAACCGCCTGACCCGCTTCGAGAGCCTAAAGGTACCGACGGGCAAGGTCCTCGGTCTGGAGCGCCGCGGCTGGGAACGCGGGGTGCCGCAGGACGCGGGGGTGGAGCGCTGGATCTCCAAGCGGCTCGGCGACGACTGCTATCTGGTCATCGCGCTGGACACGGGCATCGCGGTCGGCGTCGTCGACATGTTCCCCGACCAGACCCTGGAGACAGTCTGGCTCGACACGCAGCCCGGCGACTACTGGCCGAGCCGCAGCCATCAGCTGCGCTTCGGCGGGCTGGACGCGGTGACCGTGTCCGAGCTCCTCGCCGACCTGGCCGGACTCGCCTGAGAGCTGCCCATAGGGCCTGGCGGATCAGCGTGCGGCGTCGGATGCGGTGCACCGGAAGGCGGAGGGACGCCCGAATCCTGGATGTATTCGGGCGTCCCGGCAACGGATCGTTTGGATCAGCGGTCGTAGAAGCAGGTATGCCGCTGGCTGACGTGCAGAGGGTTTGCATCGCACGGTCCTGGTTCAGGGCGCGTTGTCGGCACTGATCCACACGAGAGGCCCCGCGTCCGGGTGGGGGCGGGACAACTTTCGAGGCCCGCGCCCGAACAGTCAACTACGTCCGGACGGCCGCGCTTTGCCCGGCATCCCGGACGGGAACGGCTGACTGCGGTCAACCCGGCGGCCGTGTCGGGCATGCGGGCCGCTCGCCGAGTTGACCGCGGCCGGCGAGAGGTCACGCAGTCTGAACACCCGCTGCTCCGGAGGCGGAGAGCGTGAGGGGGACAGCAGTGGGGCGCGTCCCCGGGTGGGAAACGCGCCCCTGACGTCACGGTCTCGAAGGACGTCGGCCGTGCATCAGCTGGTGAATATGAAGTACGTCCAGCTCCCGTGCGTCGTCGAGTTGACGGTGTCTCCGGATGCGGAGTTGACGTACGAGGAGCGCACGCGGGCGCGGATGCCGGACTTGCCAGAGTGGCCCAGGTTGACGACCGACTTTCCGTTGGTGCCGAGCTTGAAGTACTCGGTGGCCCCGTAGTACCACTTGCCCTGGTAGTACACCTGGAGTTCGAGCCGCTGCTTGCGGCCCTTGTAGTAGCTCATCGTCGTCGTGGAGATGACGTTGGTGTTCCTGTGGAAGTAGCGGTACGTCGTGGAGCCGATCTTGCCGGTCTTGTAGTGCTTGGACAGCGCCGTCGAGACCTTCACCCGGGCGTACGCGGTGGACTTGACCGATTTCGGGGCGTAGCGGGCGTCGCCCTTGAATACGACGGTGACCGCGGTGTCCCGGGTCATGGCCAGGGTGACCGACAGGTTGCCTCTGGAGTTGACCGTGCCGGTCTTCACCCGCTTCTTCGGCTTGTCCGCCCCGAACGGGTCGGTCCAGATCTCGACCGTGCGGTTCTTGTACGTCGTGCCGAGGTGCGCCGTGAACGCGACCTTCTTGGCGTAGCCGTACACCTTGCCGTTGTTGTTCAGAGTCAGTGTGGGCGTGGCGCGGGAAACGCTGACGGTGTCCGAGGCGGTGGCCGAGGTGTGCGTGGCGTCACCGGCGTACCTCACCGTGTACGTGACCTTGCTGCCGGCCGGCGGGGTGTCCGTGAAGGAGAACTTGCCACCCGTGCCGAGCCGCTTGGTGCCGAGCGACTTTCCCTTCGGCGACTCCATGTCGGTGCGGGTGACGGCCAGTGGGGTCCCGGCGGGCAGCGCGAGGGCGGCGGTGAGCGAGCCCTTGACGGTGAGCGACTTCGCGCGGGTGGCGGTGGCGGGGGCATCGACCTTGAGCGTGCCGACGTACTTGCGGGGCTCGTCGATGGTGTGGAACTGGGTGAACTCGGAGGACCCGGTCAGCACGAACAGCTTACGGCCATCGGCCGACCAGTTCATGGAGTGTCCGAACCAGGGCATCCATTGGTGCGACAGGTTGCGGACGCTGGCGGGCTTGCCGCTGCCGCCGGCGAAGACGTACGTGTCGCCGAGGTCGTCGGTGTCGAGGACGGTCGCCGCGACCGTGCCGTCCGGAGCGACGCTGACCGTCTCCGGCTCGTCGGGGACGGGGTAGGTGCGGACCTGTTCCAGGTCGGAGAGCCGGTACTCGGTGAGCGCCCGCTTCCCGGGCCCCGCCACGACGACGTTCTGGCCGTCCGGCGTGATGGCCGCGTCCCTGTAGAAGCCTCCCTTCTCGGCGGACACGCGGATGACCGGGGTACCGGAGGAGGTGTCGTAGACGACGATCGGAGCGGAGCTGATGTGCGAGTCGAGGGCAAGCAGCGTGCCCGGGTTGGCGGGGCTCGCGTAGAGATCGGGCGGGCCTGAGAAGTCGTGTCCGGCCGCCAGGTCCAGCGTCACCGTGGGCGTCTCGGCCGTCAGGTCGACGGAGCCGAGCCCGGAGTCCCACTGGTCCCCGTATCCGAACCACAGCTTGCCGTCGGCATAGGCGAGCCGGGAGGGGATGGTCTTGTCGCCGGTCGGGTACTCGGCGGTCCGTGTGAGGGTCGCGGTGTCGATGGCGACGATCTTGTCGGCGCCGTAGACCGCCGCGTACAACGTGCCCGAGTCCGGGCTCAGTTCGAGGCCACGGACCTGGGGCAGGCCGGTGAGCGTGGCGACGGCCTTGCCGGTGTGGTCAGTGACGACGATCTTGTCATTGGACCGGTCGCTGAAGTACAGCCGCTGGTGGACGCCGTCGACGACCGTGTCGTCGGCGTCCGAGACCGCGATGGGCCTGGTGGTGTCGGCGGACGCCGGTGCGGTGGTGAGTACCGCCGAGCTGAAGAGGACCGCCAGTGCGGTGGCGGCCGGGAGAGTGCGTATACGCACGATGGTTCGAACCCCCGGAACGAGTGTGGGGCCACTACATGCAGCTAGCAGGTGACAGTCGATGTGTGCGACTTGTGCTGCACGTGTGACGGGTGAGCGAAGAATAGGTCATGCCACCGACAACATGCGCAGGGGCCCGCCCCAAGCGTCCGTGATCCGCTGGGCCGCACTCCGCGGGAGCGCAGCACTCTGGGGCGGGCGGTCGCACAGCCCCCGCGCCCGGGAGATCCGGATCCTGCGGCAGACGATCAGGCTGCTGCCGGGAAGGGGCACCCCGCGGATCCCCCTCACTGCGGACGCGGGCGCGTTCGCGGCGCTGGGCGCCCAGGACTTAGGAGTGCCGGGCGTTGCGGTCGCGCCGGCGCAGCCGACGGCGCAACTTCATTCCCTGGAAGGCGTGGTGGCAGTGGTGGGAGTTGGCGAGAGTGAGTTGCCGCAGCGATCCGGAGTGAGCCTCGAGCGGGAGACCTCGACTGCCGTCGGGTGCGGATCGCCGGAGCGCTCCTTGGCCGTGAGTTCCCCTGTGGCGCCGGGCGCCGCCGGACCGCTGACGGAGCCGTACCCCTGCCGAGGGGAGGGGAGTTGATCGGCGTAAGCCTCCCCCGCGTGGCCGCGAATCAGGAGCGCGTCCACGGCAAGCGCGGCAAGCCCGCCGTGGACGAGCGAACGCATGAAGCGGATCACATGCCCCCTGTATGAACTGGTCATACGTTCATGACCGATCGTGACGCACTTGCGGCAGGCGACGTAATGCCGGCGCTGCGCCGCCGGAGCGCCGGCACCGACCACGGCGAGCCAGGCGTAGGCGATCAGCCGGTGTCCGAGAGGGCTCGGGTGGACGCCGTCCGGGGCCGGCTCGGCCGCCGGCCGGTCCTGCGCCGCGCGGGGCAGGACGAGGTCGGCACGGACGATCTGGGCCCCGTGGGCCCGCAGGACGGCGTCGGTACGGGGCGACAGGTCTTCGAACCAGCGGTCGCGGGCACCCACAGGCCGGGCGTCCCGGACGCCGTGAGTTCGTCTCCGGCAAGCGCAGGCAGAACACCGTCAAGACCACCACGTTCAGCGACGGCCGGGGCCGCATGCTGCCGTCCGGCGTGGTCCGCCCAGGCCGGATGCACGACCAGACCGCCGTCCGCACCGGGGGTATCGCCGAGCAGTTCCGCAACCGGCCAGGCGTGAGAGCCAAGGTCGACTCCGGATACGCAGGGCCGGCCAAGGAGTTCCCCTGCCAGGTCAGCGCACCGCCGAAGAAGCCGAGGACGCGCATGCGACGGCGACAAGTACGCCTGGCGCGAGACGCGGCGGCGGCAGTCCTCGGCCCGGATCTGCGCGGAACACACCAACGCCGAGCTCCGCCAGTGGTCACCCCTGCGACGGTTCACCGGATGCCGCGACATCTACGCCGAAACGCACCTCGCGATCGCCTCCCTGGTCTCTGACCGATCCGCACAGCAGGTCACCCGCCCCGAGACGAGCACCGAGCTCGTCCTCGTCCGCGACGTGACCTGCTGATCACCCACCAGCCGAACCGCCGGGCCGGCACGCCCGGATCTCAATTTCGCCCGAGGCCGTAAGGGCTGCTGCCCACCGCACGTGGCGTTCCGGGGCGGCGCCGGACTGCCGGTGGAGCCGGAGGCCGAGTCCCGATGAACCCGGATCTATGAATGCGGGAGGACGAAGTTGAAACCTTGCGCGCTGTGGGAACCACCGCTCGGACAGACGCCGTCGGTCGGATAACCCCAGTAATACATCGCGAAGCACTTCTGGCAGAAACGCCAGTTGTTCTGCGCGGTCGAACTCGCGGACACATCGTGCGGGAGGACGAAGTTGAAGCCCTGCGCGCTGTGGGAACCACCGGCCGGACAGACGCCGTCGGTCGGATAACCCCAGTAATACATCGCGAAGCACTTCTGGCAGAAACGCCAGTTGTTCTGCGCGGTCGAACTCGCGGACA
>NZ_JBEOVJ010000015.1:0-20465 GCF_040295435.1 Streptomyces sp. NPDC002809 | reverse complement strand
CATCGAACGGGAGGACGAAGTTGAAGCCCTGCGCGCTGTGGGAACCACCGGCCGGACAGACGCCGTCGGTCGGATAACCCCAGTAAAACATCGCGAAACACTTCTGACAGAAACGCCAGTTGTTCTGGGTCGCCTGCGCCCCGGCGGGCATGGCGGCGGCTGAGGTCGCGAACGTACCAGCGGCAACCGTCACTCCGACCAGGCCGACCGTCACTCCGAGCGTTCTGCCCAGAAAATCGCGTCTGCCCAACTCGATTTCATCCTGCTGAAGCGAATATCCAGATCTTCCCGGTAACTCCATTTGCGGTCCTCCCCGATTCATCAGCGACGCACCGGTCACTGATATGAAATGTGATCCATACCTTCTGGACGCTGAACGAGATGGTCTCGTTCAGGGCTTCGCGAGTCAAGGGGCGGCGCCCGGCCGGAAGTCGGAAAATGAGGGGGCGAGGATTCCGCATCGTGGACCTCCGTGGGCCTCCTGTTGTCAGGTGCATCAGGCGCATCAGGGCTATCGGGGAATAACGTACTCCGACCTCCTTCCCCAGTCGTATTCCTGCGCCGCAGAAGAGCTGATCCGGGATCAACAGCGCGCCGAGCCCATTTGTGTGCTCCTTGCTGAGGACCAGGGCATCATCTGCGACGCGATCCGGCCTGCGTCGTGGCCTTTGCCGCTACGGGACAGCCCTTGAGGCTCTAACGCAGATACGAGAGCTCCGGATGGGCCTTCGTGTAGCCGTCGACCAGCCGACGGGCGACCGAGACCGAGTCGACCAGCGGGTGCAGCGCGAAGGCCCGGACGGCATCGGCGCGGGAGCCGCTCGCTGCCGCGTCGAGCACCGCGCGTTCCACGGCCTTCACCGCCGTGACCAGCCCGACGGCGTGGTACGGGAGCGGATCGACGGCGACGGGACGGGCGCCGTTCGCGTCCACGAGACACGGCACCTCGATGACGGCGTCCGCGTCGAGCACCGAAAGCGTGGTGCGGTTGCGGACGTTGAGGATGAGGGACGTCTGTTCGTTCCGGGCGACGGCGCGCATGAGGGCGAGCGCGACCTGCTCGTAGCCACCGGAGTCCAGATCGCTCTCGTCACGCTCACCCGCCCCCGCGACCTCCCGGTTCTCCGACATGTACGTCGCCTCGCGCTCGGCGCGGGTACGGTCCCAGGTGGCCAGCGCGGGCGTGGCCGGGTCCTTCATCCGGCCGTAGAAGCCCTCCTGCTGTTCGCGGAGAAAGGCCCCGCGGGTCTGCTCCGCCTCCTGGTAGGCGTGGACCGCCTCGCGGTTGAAGTAGTAGTAGTGCAGGTACTCGTTGGGGACCGAGCCCAGGGAGCGCAGCCAGTCGGTGCCGAAGAGCCGGCCCTCCTCGAACGAGCCGAGCAGTTCCGGGTCGGCGAGCAGGCGCGGGAGCTCGTCGCGGCCCTCCACGTACAGCCCGCGCACCCAGCCGAGGTGGTTGAGGCCGACGTAGTCGATCCGGGCCCGGTCGGGGTCGGCACCGAGCACCCGGGCGATACGCCGGCCGAGGCCGACGGGTGAGTCACAGATCCCGATGACACGGTCGCCGAGGTGATGGGACATGGCCTCGGTGACCAGGCCCGCCGGGTTGGTGAAGTTGATGACCCAGGCCTGCGGGGCGAGCCGGGCGATGCGCCGGGCCAGATCGACGGCGACCGGCACGGTGCGCAGCCCGTAGGCGATTCCGCCCGCGCCGACCGTCTCCTGGCCGAGCACGTCCTCGTCGAGGGCCACCCGCTCGTCCGCGGCCCGGCCCGCGAGGCCGCCGACCCGGATCGCCGAGAAGACGAAGTCGGCGCCGCGCAGCGCCTCGTCCAGTTCGGTGGTGGCGACGACGGCGGGCGCGTCCACGATTCCCTCGGCCTGCTCGGTGAGGACCCGGGCCACGGCAGTGAGCCGGTCGACATCCGTGTCGTAGAGGGTGACGGCCGAGACGCGGCCCTCGGCGTGGTCGGCGAGCAGCGCCCCGTAGACCAGTGGAACCCGGAATCCGCCGCCGCCCAGAATTGTCAGCTTCACGCTTCCGCATGGTACGTGGGGTGATCGCGCGGGGCACCGAGCGACCGGCCGGGGCGCCGGACTACGGGGCAGATCGGCCCGGTCCGCCGGACTACGCGGCAGACCGGCCCGGGAGCCGAATTACGCGGCAGACCGGCCCGTGCGCCGGACAACGAAGCAGACCGGCCCGTGCGCCGGACGACAAGAACAGACCGGCCCGGGCTCCCCGACCGCGGGGACGGCCCGGCGGCGGGGACCTGTGGGTCCGCCTCCGCCGGGCCGTCGCTGTCAGGCGCTCCCGGGTCAGTAGCCGTTCCACCAGCGGGTCACGACGCGCCACAGCCTGGTCGGGGCCGCGGGCCTGCGCTGCTGCGGGATCATTCCTGCCGCGGAGCCCCCGCCCGCCCCTCCGTCGACGGATCCGTCGACGGCGACGGTCGCCCCCGCCGGGCCCGCACCGGTCGCGGCGTAGGCCGGTTCCGCCGGGACCGGGGCGCGTACCGGGGTCGGCGCCGTGTGCCGTACCGCGGAGTGCACCTCCCAGTCCTGGCGTGACGGGTTCGGCTTGCCCATGGAGGGGGGCTCCCGGTCGTCCTGCGGGGGGCGCGGCGCGAAGTCGGCGGGGAGTTCCACCAGGTGGCGGCCCATGAAGTTGCCGACCCACTGGAGTTCGCTCTCGTCGACGGAGAGTTCGAGGTCGGGCAGGCGCATCAGCAGGGCGTCGACGCCCACGTCCGCGATGGCGCGTCCGATGTCCTGGCCCGGGCACTCGTGGGGTCCGCCGCTGAACGCGAGGTGCGCGCGGTTGCCCTCCATGCTGGCGTTCAGGTCGGGCCTTACCACCGGGTCGGTGTTGGCCGGGGCGATGCCGATGATCAGCGCGTCGCCCGCCTTGATGCGCTGGCCGCCCAGCTCCGTGTCGCCCACCGCCCAGCGGCCGAAGACCGCGGTCAACGGCGGTTCGTCCCAGAGGGTCTGCTCGACCGCCTCGGGGACGGTCATGTGGCCGCCGCTGAGCCGGGCCCGGAAGCGCGGATCGGTGAGCACCATGCGGAGCACGTTGGCGATCAGGTTGGTGGTCGCCTCGTAGGCGGAGATCAGGGTGACCCGCAGATGCTCGGCCAGTTCCTTGTCATTCATCGCGGCCGGGTGCTCGACGAGCCAGGTGGCGAAGTCGTCCGCGGGTTCGCGGCGGCGCCGCTCGACGAGGCGGTTCAACGTGTCCAGCACATAGGCGTTGCTCTCGACCGCGGTCGCGGTGCCCCTGGTCATGTCGCGGGCGGCCTGCACCATCCGGTCGTTGTACTCCTCGGGCATGCCGATGATCGCGCACAGCACCATCATGGGCAGCCGCTCGGCGAACTGGCTCACCAGGTCGGCGCGGCCCTCCTGGCAGAAGTCGTTGACGAGCCGGCTGCTGTAGCGGTTGACGTGACGCCGCACGCCGCGGGTGTCGATCCGGCTCATGGCGTCGGTGACGGCGCCGCGCTGACGCTCATGGGTGGCACCGTCGGCGAACACGCAGACGGGCTGCCAGGTGAAGATCGGGGCCAGTGGGTGGTCCGGTGCGACGGTGCCGTCCTGCAGGGCCCGCCAGCGGCGCGAGTCGCGGGAGAACTGCGAGGGCGTACGGGTCATGTGCAGGTTCTCGCTGTGCCCGAGGACCAGCCAGGCGGGTACGTCGCCGTGCAGCAGCACGGGCGCGACCGAGCCGTGTTCGGCCCGCAGTTTCCCGTACAGGCCGTGCGGGTCCTGTTCGGCCTCGGGGCCGTAGAGCCGTCGCAGGCCGCCGGGGCCGATGCCGAGGCCGTGGGCCGGGCACTCGGGGGGCGGAACCGGCCCCGTGGCATCGCCGGGCTCGTAGTGGAATGGGGTTGTCACGATCGCTCCAGGGATCAGGCTGCCAAGTGCCGGACGAATGGGGTACGCGATGGGGGCGCGCAGATCGGGCTGGGCGCGCGGGCGACGTCAGTCGAGCGGAACGGCCAGGCTGTGCAGATAGCGCATCAGCGTCATCAGCACATCGCGGCTGGAGGCGCGCAGCCGTGCGTCGCAGTCGATCATCGGAACCTCGTCCGGCAGGTCCAGTGCGCTGCGCAGCGCCTCGACGGGGTGCTTCGGTGCACCGGGGAAGGTGTTGACGGCGACGACGAAAGGCACGCCGCGCTCCTCCAGCCGCCCGATGACGTCGAAGCTGACTTCGAGCCGGCGGGTGTCGATGAGGACGACGGCGCCGAGTGCGCCCTCGAACAGTCCGTTCCACAGGAACCAGAAGCGCTCCTGGCCCGGGGTGCCGAACAGGTAGAGGATCAGCTCCTGGCTGATGCTGATCCGGCCGAAGTCCATGGCGACGGTGGTGGCGGTCTTGTTCTCCACCCCGAAGTTGTCGTCCACGCCGACGCCGGCCTGGGTCATGGTCTCTTCGGTGGTCAGCGGCCGGATCTCGCTGACCGAGCCGACCATGGTCGTCTTGCCGACCCCGAACCCGCCGACGATCACGACCTTCACCGCGGCGGTGGCCGTGGTGGGGAGGACGTCCTCGCTCCGGGGGCCCGTGATCGTGTCAGAGCTTCTGAAGTCCATGCATCACCGCTTCGAGGAGGGACCTGTCCGGGAGGGTTGCGCGGACGATCGGCGCGCGCGATTCGATCAGTTCCGTGGCGAGCAGTTCGGTGAGGAGCGAGGTCACCACGCTGAAGGGCAGGCTGAGGTAGGCGGAGATCTCGGCGACGGATAACGGTGCCTGGCAGAGCCGCAGGATCACGGCCTGCTCGGGCTGGACCGTCGGTTTCGGTTGCGACTTCGAGACCACCATCGTGACCAGGTCGAGCGCTGCCCGCTCGCTGCCGTCGGGATCGCCGGTGATGACGTACAGCCGTTCCGGATCGCTCAGTGCCGGATCGGCCTTGCGGCGTTCTCGTCGGGAAGAACTCATCCGGCCTGCCCGTCGTGTCGGGGCGGGCTCGTGAGATGGGCGCCGATGCGTACGACCATGTCGCGCATCCGCGATCCGACGAGTCCCGCGTCGACCGTCTCACCGGCGAGCACCGCGAGATAGGCGCCGGCCCCCGCGGCCATCAGATAGAAGAAGCCGCCGGTCACCTCGATGACGACGAGCCGCATTCGGCCGTCGCTGTACGGGATTTCCGAGGCGACCGCGGCGGCCAGGCTCTGCAGCCCGGCGCAGGCCGCCGCGAGCCGGTCGGCTACGTCGGGGTCGCCGCCGTGCCGGGCGATGCGCAGGCCGTCCGCGGAGAGCACGACGATCTGATGGATGTCGGGGACGTCGTCGGCGAGCTCTTTGAGCATCCAGTCCATGTTGCCCCGCTGCTGGATCACTTCAGGTCTCCCTTGTCCCACGCATCGTCAGAGTCTTCGTCTGCCCTGGGCTCCTGGGGCGAGCCGTTGGCGGCCTTGGTGAACGCCTCCAGCCAGATGCCGGGCGGCGGTTCCTTGCCGTTGGCCTGACCGTTGCCGTTGCTCCGGCCGGCGCCGGGTTCCGTGTTCTGGGCGGGAAGGTTGTGCGAACCCAGCGGTGCGCGGCCGCGGCTGCGCCGCTGCGGGAGCCCGCCCGAGGTCCACTCGGTCACCACCGGGACCTCGTCCTGCATGGCGACGGCCGGGGCGGCCGGGCGGGTGTCGGGTGCGACCGGTCCGGTGGCCGGACGGGCGGCGACGGGCTGCGGCTTGCGGTGGGAGCTGCGGGCCGGGACGACGTGCTTCATGTCCGCGAGGTCGATGTCGCTGGTGGGCCGCGATGTGGCGCCGATGCCGTGGGCGATACCGGGAGCGGGCCCGGTGGTGATCATGGCGCGGGGCACGATGAGTACGGCGCGGACACCGCCGTACGCGGACTGCCGCAGGGAGACCTGCAGGTCGTACATCCGCGAGAGCCGGCCGACGACCGCCATACCGAGGCGGGGTGACTCGCCGAGGTCGTTCATGCTGGAGCCGGCCTGGGCCCTGGCGAGCATGTTCTCGGCCCGGGCGCGGGCCTCCTCGCTGAGGCTGACGCCGCCGTCCTCGATCTCGATGGCGATGCCGCTCTGGACCTCGACGGCGGTGACGTGCACGCGGGTCTGCGGCGGCGAGTACCGGGTGGCGTTGTCGAGGAGTTCGGCGCAGGCGTGGATGAGCGGTTCGACCGCGGTGCCGATGATGGCCACCTTGGCGATCGAGTGCAGATCGACGCGCGGGTATTCCAGGATGCGCGACATGGCACCGCGCAACACGCTGAACAGCGGTACGGGCTTGGGCCACTGACGGCTGGGGCGGGCGCCGCCGAGCACCGCGATGGAGTCGGCCAGCCGGCCGATCAGCGCGGTGCCGTGGTCGATGCGGAGGAGGTCGTCGAAGACGTCGGGGTTGCGTCCGTGGTGCTCCTCCATCTCCCTCAGTTCACTGGCCTGCCGGTGGACGATCGCCTGGACACGGCGGGCGACGTTGACGAAGGCGCGCTGCGCGGAGTCACGCGTCGCCTCCTCGTTGTCGATGATGTCCAGCACGGTGTAGACGAGGGCGCGCTGCGCGTCGGGGAGGTGGCGGTAGACCTCGTCGCCGTCCACGACGTCCCGCAGCACCTCGTCGGGCGAATTGCCCACGCGAAGACGGTGGATCGCCGCAGGGAGGAGTTCCTTGCTGATCCGCACGGTCTCTTCGTCGTAATTGGCGATGCGCCGCTCCAGTGCGGTGACGCGCTGCTCGTAGTGGGCGCGCTGACGCCGGATCCTGCGTGAGCGGCGGGCGAGTTCGGCTGTGAGCACGGCGACCACGACGGTGGCGAAGACGCCGCACCAGACGACTGGCATCCGCGCGGGCTCGGCAACCAGCGCCACGGCGGCCGCGGTTGCTCCGGCCATGGCGACGACGGGCAGCAACACGGCGCGGACGACGGGTGTTTCTCGGTCGATCGGCGGTGATTCAACACGAACCATCTAAAACCTCTGGCGGTTGATTCGGGAGGTAATCAGGAGATACAGCGCTTGCAGGGCAGTAGGGAACAAGCGCTCGAATTCATATCAACTCGGCTTCACTGTGCGTGAGCTTAGTCAGATCGAAACAGGGCTTCGGCACATTCACCCAACCCCCTGCGCGAGCGCTCCCGCGGTAATACACTCACGAGTTTTTACACGCACCGCCAACAAGCGTGTGCAGGGAGTGACGAGACGGCGGGAACCGTGCGAATCACCTGCCGTTGTCCCTCACTGAGGGACGATCACACCCCGGGCGCCCAGCATCGACGGACTCCTGTCACTCACGCGGCAGGGCAAGCAGTACGGTGAAGTGGTGATTTGCCGAGAACTCCGGCTTCAGGGCGATCCCTCGTGCCCAACGAGCCGATCATCCGTGTCCCGCAGAGAAGGACAAGGGCACATGTGATCGAAGCGGATCGAAAGGAGCAGATTCATGACCACCGCAAGGGTGCAGCGCAATCCGGGCCACGAAGGGGAACACACATCTCATGGAGCCGACGCGGGGCTACACAATCGAGTCGCTCGACACCGGCCTCCGGCTGATGCGGCTGTTCCTCACCCATGACTCGCTGACCGTCTCCGAGGCGGCCGAGCTGCTCTCCATCGGCCGCTCCACCGCCCACCGGGTCCTCAGCACCCTGGAAGGGCGCGGATTCGCGATCCGGGAGGCGTCGGGGCGGGGCTACTCGGCCGGTCCCGAGCTGGTGCGGCTGGGCCGCCCGGCCGGGTTCGGGACCCCCGTCCGGGAGCACGTCGGTGCGGTACTGGAGGACGCTTTGCTGCGTACGGGCGAGACCGTGCTGAGCGCCGCCCTGATCGGCGATCAGGTCATCGTCACCGACGGCAGGGAGTCCTGCCATCCGGTACGGGTGATGCTGGAGCGGGACCGGACCCGCCCCGCACACGCCACGGCAGGCGGCAAGTTGCTGCTCTCCCGGATGACCACCGAACAGGTCTGCGCCGTGTTTCCGCAGGAGCAGCTGGAGGCGGTCACCCCCCACACGCTCACTTCCCGGCCGGAGCTCCTCGCCGACCTGGCCCGGACGCGTGAGCGCGGATACGCGCTCAGTCGCGGCGAGTCGGTACAGGGCATGAATGCGGTCGCCGTGCCTCTGACCGGTTCCACCTGGCGTGACCGGCTGGCACTGGCCGCCTGCTCACCGGCCGGCCGTGGCGACGACGTCGCACTGGAACGCCGCGCCGGGGAGTTGCTCCGCTCCGCCGCGTTGTCCGACGTGACCGGGTAGCCCGGAGTGTCCGCGGCACGACCCGGTGGCCCGGACCGCCGGTGCCGGCCGGGTGGCCCCGACCCTCCGCGGCACGACCCGGTGGCCCGGCGGATCAGCGGCGGGCGCCGCCGATGCGGCCTTCCAGCTGGACCAGCAACTCGCTGAGTTGTGCGCTGAGCCGGTCGCGGGACTCCGCGTCGAGACCGGAGAGCAACGCGCGTTCGTAGGCGAGCTGCTTGGGCAGCAGGCCGTCGACCATTTCGCGCCCCTCGTCGGTGAGGCGGACGAGCGCGACCCTGCGGTCCCGCGCGTCGCTGCGGCGGTCGATCAGGCCGCTCTCCTGGAGGACCCGGAGGCGTTTGGTGACGGCGGCGCCGGAGGAGAACGTCTCCCTGGCCAGTTCGCCCGGGGTGAGTTCACGCCCGGTGCGCCGCAGGGCGCCCAGCAGGTCGAACTCGGCGCGGGTCAGTCCGGCGGCCCGCAGCGGCGCGTCCTCGGCCTGCTGGAGCAGGGCGGAGCAGCGGTTGATGCGGCCGATGAGTTCCATCGGACCGGTGTCGAGTTCCGGGTTCACGGTCTGCCACTGCCGTACCACCGAGGCCACGATGTCGTCGGTCACACCGCTCCGTTCTCCTGGGCCGGGGCGATCATCCCCTGCCGTGTCGCTGTCGCCGCGAGCGTACGGTGTCCGGCCTGCTCGGCCGCGAGCACCGCCTCCTGCGGCAGGGCGCGCTGCCACCATTCACCGGCCGCGGTGTCGTCCGCCTCGCGCAGTTCGACCAGGGATCCGGTGAGTCTGCGGCGTGCCGCGTCCAGGGCGGCGGTTGTGGGCGTGGGGGTCGCGAGGGTCTGCACGGCGTGGGCGCGGGCCTGCTCGGCGGCGGCCAGGGCCTTTTCGACGCGGCCGGTGGCGCGACGGTTGGTGACGAGCACCGCGGCGAGGAATCCGACGCCGGCACCGATGACGGTGTCCAGGACCCGGTCGCCGATGAGTTCGCCGGCCGGGTGGCTGCCGGCGTACTCCAGGACGAGCAGCGCCATCGGGGTGACGGCCACTGAGCCGAGCCAGTAGTTGCGGGTGATCAGGGCCTCGGCGGCGAACCCGAAGAGGAGGCAGAAGCCGATCAGGGCCAGCGGGTCCATCCGGGCGACCGGGAGCACGGCGGCGAAGACCAGGACGCCGAGCAGGTTGCCGAGGGTGCGCTGCAGTGTGCGGTTCCAGGAGAGCGTGACGTTGGCCTGGTAGAGCGAGGCGGCGGTCACGATGGCCCAGTAGGGGCGGCCGACGCCGGCTGCCGAGCAGATGTACCCGGCCAGGGCACAGCCGATGAGTGTGCGGGCCGCGACCGGCAGCAGCGGGGAGCCGGGGGCGAGGCGGTGCAGCAGGGTGCGCAGTGCCCCGCCGCGGGATGTGCGGCGCCGGGCTGCACGTTCGGCGTCGACGCCGAAGAGCTCGGCAGCGGTTCCGGGGGCGGGCGCGGGTGTGGGGACGGGCCCGCGGGACCGGGTCTGCCGGGCCCACTCGCGGAGCCGGCCGGCGTCCTCGGCCGTGTCCCCCGCACTCGCGGAGAGCGCGGTTTCGGCGTGGACGACGAGGCGTTCCAGTGCGCTGCGTACGGGGGTGGGGCGTCCGGCGGCGAGGAGGGTCTGCCAGGCCGCGTGCACGGCGGCGACCGCGGCACGGCGGGTGTGGTGGTCCGGCTCGGCGACATGGGCCGCTGCGGCGTTCAGGGCGCGGGCCGTGGCGCGGCGCTCGGGTCCCTCGCGGCGGACCAGCGCGGGGGCGACGGTGACGAGCCAGGAGACCGCGCCCGCGCCGAGGGTCAGGGCGAGGTGGCCCGGCACCTGGCCGGTCTCCTGCGGGGTGAACAGGGCGGCGGAGCTGACGAAGGTGAAGATCACCGGTCCGGGGGGTCCGACGCGGGTGGCGTCGCAGAGCAGCTTCTGGCCGGCGGCCAGGAGTGCGCCGACGGCGATCAGGACCGCGGTCGAACCGGTCAGCGAGGCCGTGACCAGGGAGACCGCCAAGCCGGCGAGCATCCCGAGGACGACTCCGACGACAGTCCTGGCGCGGCGGGCGTACGGCAGATTGTGGCCGTACAGCGCACAGAGCGAGCCGGCCATCGTGTACATCACGAGGTCCAGGCGGTCCAGGGAGTACAGCACCAGGTTGGGGATCGCCGTGGCCACCACCACGCTGGTCGCCGGCTTGAACCACATGTCCGAGGGCCGGACCAGGCGCAACGGCGCCGCCAGCGGGATTCTGCGGACGGAGGGCCGCCGGGACCGGATACTTGTATTACTCACTCAAATACTTTAGCAGGTATTACACATGTAAATGACTTTCGAGGGTGACCCCGCTCCCGATGGCCCGCCCCTGCGCACGGCCATAGCGTTCAGCTGTGCCGGGAAGCCACGCGCACATCCAGCCACGCACGGAGGAGTCCGAATGAAGCTCACCGCACCGGTGCCCGGCGGTCCCTGCTGGATCGAGCTGAGCACCTCCGACGTCCCGGCCGCCAAGTCCTTCTACACCGCCCTCTTCGGCTGGCGGACCAAGACGGATCCTCGCGAGGAGGCCGGCGGCTACACCGTGGCGCACCTGGGGGAAGCCCGGGTCGCGGCGCTCAGCCCCGTGTACCGGCCCGGGCAGCCGCCGGCGTGGACGGTCTCGTTCGCCGTGGAGGACGCGGACGTGGTCGCCGGGAAGGCCAAGACGGCGGGCGGCTCGCTGCTGGCCGGCCCGATGGAGGTCTTCGAGGAGGGCAGGTTCGCCGTCCTCGCGGACCCTTCCGGTGCGGTGTTCTCCCTGTGGCAGGGCCGCGCCTTCGCCGGCGCAGACCTGTTCAACGAACCGGGCGCGCTGGGCTGGACCGAGCTCCTCACCCGCGAGAGGGAGCAGGCACTCGCCTTCTACGCCGACGTCTTCGGCTGGACGGCCAGGGCCTCGGAGACGTACCCGCAGTGGGGTGTCGACGGGGAGGACTTCGGCGGCCTGCTGACGATGGACGAGAACGTCCCGCCCGAGGTGCCGCCGCACTGGCTGCCGTACATCGCGGTCACGGACGTCGACGTGACCGCGGCCACCGCGCAGAGCGGGGGCGGTGACCTGCTGATGCCCCCGACGGACATCGCGCACAACCGCAGGATCGCCGTGGTGCGCGACCCGCAGGGCGCCGCGTTCGGCATCTACCGGGCCGGCGACGAGGATCAGTCGCTTGCTGGATAGGCTCCCTGCGCGACAGGAGGTGGCGACGGTGAGCGGCATGAGCCCGGACGGCCGGGACCAGGAATGGGCGAACACCCGTGCCTGGGTGGACAACGGGCTGCCCGCGGGCACGCGCGTCGTCGCCGCCGAGCGGCTGCGCGGTGGCTGGACCTCGCAGATGCGGCAACTGAGCATCACCGGCGGTGAGGCCCCCGGACACCTGGTGCTGCGCTCCTTCGTCAAACCGTTCTTCGTCCGGCACGCGGAGGGCCTGCTCACCCGCGAGGCCGACGTGCTGGCACTGCTGGGCCGTACGGATGTGCCGGCGGCGGTCCTTCACGGGGTGGACGCGACGGCGGCGCACTGCGACCACCCGTCACTGCTGATGTCCCTGCTGCCCGGAAGCGTGCGCCTGTCCGACGAGGGAGCCGGGTACCGTGCCGAGCTGCTGGCCGGTCAGCTGGTCCGCATCCACCGGGTCCGGGTCACCGCGGAGAACCGGCCCCGCGCCTACGAAGCCTGGACCGCGCCCGACCGGGTGCGCGTGCCGGAGGCCACGGCGCGGCCCGAGCTGTGGCGACGGGCCGTCGACATCATCCGCCGCGACGCACCGGCATACCGGCCCTGTTTCCTCCACCGCGACTTCCATCCGGGCAACGTGCTGTTCGACGGGGAGGGCGACTCGCTGCGCATCACCGGCGTCGTCGACTGGGTGGAGACATCGTGGGGCCCTGCGGACCTGGACGTCGCCCACTGCTCGACCGCGCTGGCGCTGCTGCACGGTGTTGGTGCCGGCATGGCGTTCGCCGACGCCTATCTGGCCGCGGGCGGCCTGCCGGCGGAGGATCCCGGCGACCATCTCTACTGGCGCCTGCTGGACGCGCTCGCCTTCGCCCCCGAAGCCGAGAAGGTGGCCGGTCCCTGGCGTGAACTGGGGCGGGACGACCTGACGCCCGAGCTGCTGACGCGGCGGCTGGAGGAGTACGTGCGGGAGCTGTTCCTCCGCTACGGCTGAGAGCCGCCCGCGCCGGTGCTGTCGCGCCCCCGCGCCGGGCGGAACGCCGCACCTCAGCCGCTCTGCTCGTCCGTCACCTGGACGTGGTCCCCGATGCCGACCACGAGGACTCGCGTGCCCGGTTCGATGGGGCGCCAGCGGTGGACGAGCCCGCCCGCGCAGTAGAGCGTGTCACCCCGCTCCAGACGGTAGAAGTTGCCGTCCGCCTCGACCTCCGCCGAGCCGTCGGCGACGTACAGGATCTCGTCGTTGCGGTGCCGGAACTCACGGCCCCAGTCATGGTCCCCGGTGAACTCCAGCGCGTGCAGCCGCTGGTGACCGCGGACCAGCGGCCGCATCCGGCCGTCCCCCTCACCCTCCGCGCCGGTCTCCCGTACGGAGGCGGAGGTGCCGCGCACCACGTCGACGGGGCGGGGCGCCTCGGCCGTGGACAGCAGCTGGACCGCGGTCGTGTCGAGCGCGTCGGCGATGCGCTGGAGCGATCCCATGCTCGGCCGGGAGCGGCCGTTCTCGATCTGGCTGAGGAAGGGCACGGAGAGTCCGGCCCGTCGCGCGACCTCGGCGAGGGTCAGTTCCAGGGCGCGGCGCCGTCGGCGAATTCCCGGGCCCACCTGTGGGGTGTCCGCCTCGCTCATCACATTCACTCCGTGTCCCTGCGTGCCGCACACCACAGGCGGCGGGGCCGTGAGCAGCCTACCGGGCCAGTTAATCTTTTAAGTCCCACCTAATAAAGTTAACCGGGAGGACCGATTCATGCCCCTCGTGGACCAGAACCAGCGACGGCGACGCGGTACCGGGCTCATAGCCCTGGACGAGGACGCCAGCCAGGGCGGCTACACCCTCTTCGCCCCGCTGACAGGTGGCGGCGAGGTGTATCTCATCGACATGCGCGGTGAGGTCGTCCACCGGTGGAACCTCCCGTACCGGCCCGGCCGGCACGCCCGGATCCTGCCCGGCGGCAACCTCGCGTACAGCGGCGTCCTCCCGGACGAGCCGGCGCTCTTCCCCATGTGGCACAAGTACCGCGGCGGGATCATGCAGGAGATCACCCCCGACGGCACGGTCGTGCGCGAGCACCGCGACCGCTACCAGCACCACGACGCCCACCACTACGGCGACGGCCGGATCCTGTACTCCGCGCTGGAACCCCTGACGGGCGAGGCCGCGGCCGCGGTCCGGGGCGGGGTGCCGGGCTCGGAGCCCGACGGGACGGTCTGGGCGGACACCATCGTCGAGGTGGACGCCGAGGGCAACACCGTGTGGGAGTGGAAGGTCTCCGAGCACCTCGACCGCGAGGCCTTCCCACTGCACCCCGACTACGCGCGCGAGCACTACCCGCTGATCAACAGCGTGCTGCCGACCAGCGACGGCAACATCCTGGCGAGCTTCCGCTCCGTCTCCGCCGTGGTCGTCATCAGCCGGGAGACCGGCGAGATCATCTGGCGCAGCGAGCCCGGTGCCGTGTCGCAGCAGCACTGCCCGACCGAGCTGGAGAACGGCAACTTCCTCGTCTTCGACAACGGGGTCTTCCGGCCGCACTGGGACGTACCGTTCAGCCGGGTCATCGAGATCGAGCGGTCGAGTGGCACCATTGTCTGGGAGTACCACGACCCGGCACGTGAGTCGTTCTTCGCCCCGTTCATGGGCAGCGCGCAGCGCCTGCCGAACGGGAACACGCTCGTGACGGACTCCCCCGCGGGACGCCTCTTCGAGGTGACCGCGGACGGTTATCTGTGCTGGGAGTACATCGTGCCGTTCTTCGGCGGCTACCAGGAAGAAGAAGTGCGCAAGCTGTTCCCGTCCGAGCCCAACGCCGTGTTCCGCTCCTACCGCTACTCGGCCCGGGAGCTCCCCTGGCTCGACGTCCCGAAGGGCTGAGCCGGACCATGGCCTCCCCCGTCCCGGACACGGCCCCGGCCCCGGCCCCGGCCGTCCCGGCCCCCTCCGTCGCGCCGGTCGACGAGCGGCTGCCACTCCCCCGGCTGGTCCCGCTCGCGTTCCAGCATCTGCTCGCCGGGGTCGCAGCCCCCGTCTCCTCCGTCATCCTGATCGGCACCACGCTGTCGCTTACGGCGTCCCAGACGGCATCGCTGCTCAGCGCGACTCTCGTGCTCTGCGGCATCGGCGCGCTCCTCCAGTCACTGGGCGTGAAGGCGCTGCGCATCGGCGCACGGCTGCCGTTCCTGATGCTGCCGGGCGGTGCGGCGGTGGCGATCTTCCTCCAGGTCGCCAAGGAGCACGGCCCGGCCACCGCCTCCGGTTCGGTGCTGATCGCGGCGGTCTTCCTGATCGCCGTGCTGCCGCTCTACGGGCGGCTCGTGCGGTTCTTCCCGCCCCTGGTCATGGGCACCACGGTCGTCCTGATCGGGATCAACATGATCAAGATCACCGCGCCGATGATCGCCTCCGGGCCGGGGCTCGGCTTCGCCACGCTCGGCATCACCGCCCTGTTCTTCCTGTTCATGCGCGGTGTCTGGCGCCAGATGTCGGTGCTCTTCGGACTGGCGGGCGGCACGCTCGTCGCCGCGCTCACCGGTACGGCGTTCCACATGGCGCACGGCAGCACGTTCGCGCTGCCCGACCCGTTCCCGTACGGCACACCGCACTTCGATCTGCTGGCCGCCGTGCCCCTGCTGGTCTTCGCACTCGCCTCGCTGGCGGAGGCGACCGGGCAGACGGTGCTGAACAGCGAGGCGGTGGGCCGGACTCCGGACGCGGCCCGTGACGTGCCGCGGATCTCCCGCGCGGACGCCGTGACCTCGCTGGGCGCCGGCGTCTTCGGTACGTCGCTGATGGTGACCAGTGCCGAGAACATCGGGATCGTCCAGCTCACCCGGGTGCGCAGCCGGTTCGTCACGGCGGGGGCCGGGGTGCTGCTGATCCTGTGCGGGCTGATCACGCCGCTGACCCGGCTACTCGCCGCCATCCCGGAGCCGGTGGTCGGCGCCGCGGGGCTGATCATCTATGCGGTGATCGCGACCATGGGGTTCGGCATGCTCAGCAGCGAGAACCTCAGCCACGGCACGAACGGCATCGTGGTCGCCCTGGCCCTCTGCGTCGGCCTGCTGCCGGTGTTCGCCCCGGAGATGTACGCCGGCCTGCCGGTGTGGGCGCGGACCGTCTTCGGCAGCGGCGTGGCCGCGGGGGCCCTGGCTGCGGTGATCCTCGCCGCGGTGTTCTCCAGGCTCGGGCCGCCCGATTCGGGCTTCGAGGGGCAGGCCCTCAGTGATCCGAGCCGGACGATCTCCGGCTCGGATCACTGAGGGCTGTTTCCGGATGACCGCGCCTGCCGAGGCGGACACGACAGCCCGCGCCCCTCACACCATGGTGTGGGGGACGCGGGCTGTCGTGCGTACGGAAGGGGGCTCCGGGGTCAGCCGAGACCGCGGGCGTCCTGCTTGAGGGCCGTGTCCACGGTCAGCGCCGTCGCCACCACGAGGCTCAGCAGCGGCTCGGGCAGCTGGTAGTGGATCTGCAGCACGTAGTTGTCCGCCGTGGTGAACAGCGTCTTCGCGAGGCCTTCCCAGGTCTTGGTGATCCGGGCTATCTCGGCCTCGTTGTGGTCGACGATCGCGAAGTTCCAGGCGCGCCAGTTCTCGGCCTTGATCGCGCCGACCTTCTGACCGTCGACCATGATCGCGAAGTTGATCTTGCCGATGGCGTTCTGCTGGACGATCTCGCCGACCGTCTGCCCGTCGGGGCGCTGCACGATGACCTTGGACTTGATGAACTTCGCCGGGCGGGTCAGCAGCAGCTGCGGCTGGCCGTACGCGTCGCGGATCTCGAGCCGGTGGGTCAGGTACTGATCGATGCTGGTCAGAAAGCGCAGCACCTTGCGCAGCGCGCTCTGGCCGACCTGGACGACCGAACCGACGGTGTTGCCGTGCTGGTCGAAGACGCTGTACTCGTTCGTCACCTCGATCAGCTTGGCCTTCTGGTTCACGACCAGGACCTGCTGATTGAAGAGCGAACCCGCACCGGAGGCGGCACCCTGCTGGTGAGGCACGCCCTGCTGCGGCACTCCGGGCTGCTGCTGGGGCATGCCCTGCTGCCCCGCCGCCGCCTGCTGCTGGTGCTGCTGCTGCTGCGGGGCGGCCTGCTGCTGCACCTGTGCGGGTGCCTGAGCCTGCTGCTGCCCGCCGGCCGGATTGGTGTGCTCGGTCCACTGGGAACCGTCCCAGTAGCGCAGCAGCTGGGGCGCGCCGTGCGGATCCGGATACCAGCCCGCAGATACGTTCGAGTGCGTTGTCACCGGGGCACACTATCCCGGCATGCCGCAACGGGAACCCCTCCCCCCGGGATCCACAGCTTCACCGGCCGCAGCTCACGTGGGCCCGCACTCATTGAAACTTCACACACCGGTACGATGCCGGGGTGAACTGGCTGAGCGAACGCACGGACCGGCGGCGGCGCGCCCGCGCGTCCGTGGTGCTCGGCTGGGTGTTCGTCCTGATCGCCATGGTGGCGTGCTGCCCGCCGGCCCCGGGCGAGACCTCGTCCCCGCATCACGGCCCCGCCTCGGTGACCGCGCACCTCACCAGCGTCGCGGTGTCCGCGCCCGTGGTGAGGGCCGACGCCCCCGACAGCCGCGGCCCGGGAAGTTCGTGCCACGGCGCGTCCGAGCACTCCGCACCCGTCGTGCTGCCCGGCCAGCCCGCTCCCGCGGCGCTCCCGTCCGGCGCCGCCCCTCTCCTCTCCGCCCCGCTCACCGGCGCCGCCGCCATCCGCGGCCCGTCGAACGACGCCGTGGGCGAGGTCGACCATCTGCGCCTCCAGGTTCAACGGATCTAGGACCGTTCTCGCACGTCCCGAGGACACTCCCGCGTGCCCGCAACCCATCCGCGTCACGAACCCAAGGACCCACCATGGCCTCCGCCAAGAAGCAGAACACCCCTGCCGCCGCCCGCCGCGCCAAGCTGGACGAGGCCCGCCGCAAGGAGCGGGCCCGCGAGCGCCGCAGCCGCATCATCACGATCACCGCGGCCGTCGCCGTCGTGGCCGGTCTGGTCGCCGGCGGCGGCTACCTGATGAACGCCGCCGACGAGCAGGACAAGGCCGAGACGGCCGCCAAGTCCTCGCCCGTCGAGGGCGAGAAGAGCTGGGACAAGCTCACGCAGAACCATGTCGAGAAGAAGGTCGACTACCCGATGAACCCGCCGGTCGGCGGCGATCACAATCCGGTGTGGATGAACTGCGACGCGGATGTCTACACCAAGGAGATACCGAAGGAGAACGCGGTCCACTCGCTGGAGCACGGCGCCGTCTGGGTCACGTACACGAGCAAGGCGGACCCGGCCGACATCGAGAAGCTCGAGAAGAAGGTCTCGGCGACCCCGTACTCCCTGATGAGCCCGTTGGAGGACCAGGGGTCCCCGCTGATGCTCAGCGCCTGGGGCAAGCAGTTGGCCGTGAAGAGCGCAGCCGACGCACGCGTGGCCCAGTTCTTCACGAAGTACGTCCAGGGCCCGCAGACGCCGGAGCCGGGCGCCGCCTGCTCCGGCGGGATCGCCAAGTGACGTCCGCGGCCCGTGCGTCGCGGCCGATGGTGCTGGCCGGCGGGGCGGTTCTGCTGCTCGCGCTCGGCCTGGTCGTACTGATGCTCGTACGCCCTTCCTCATCGGCCCCCGCAAGCGCGGCGTCCACGGCGGCTCCCGCCGAGACCTCGGCCGATGTCGGGTTCGCGCGCGACATGTCGGTCCACCATCAGCAGGCCGTCGAGATGTCGTTCATCGTCCGGGACCGCACCTCCGACGTGGCGGTGCGCCGGCTCGCGTACGACATCATCAACACCCAGGCCAACCAGCGCGGCATGATGCTGGGCTGGCTGGAGACGTGGGGGCGGGCGAAGAGCTCCCCCGGGCCGCCCATGGCGTGGATGGGCCATGACGTCACCGCGCGCGGAGACGGCGCGCTGATGCCCGGCATGGCGACCGACACCGAACTCGACGCGCTGCGGGCGGCCGGGGGCAGGGATGCCGAGGTGCGCTTCCTGAAGCTGATGACCACACATCACCGGGCCGGGGCGGAGATGGCGCAGGCGGCCGCCACCGCGGCGGGCACCGACGAGATCCGGAACCTGGCCTCGGGCATGGTCCTGGGCCAGCAGTCGGAGATCGCGCTCATGGCGGACATGCTCAAGGAGCGCGGGGCCCCGGCCTGAGCGGCCGCCGGGCCCCGGTCGTGCCCCGCGCGCGGCCGGGACCCGGTCTGCACGCATCGCGACCGTACTGGCGTACGGGATCGCATAGGCTCGGGACCGATATGAAGAGCAACCTCACGCCGCTGGGGCCCAAGGCCGACAAGGACACCGTCCGGCGCAGCAACCTCAGCCTCGTGCTGCGGGCCGTCCGTGACGAGGGCGAGGGCGAGGCGACCCGGGCCGGGGTGGCCGCGCGGGTGGGGCTGACCCGGGCCGCCGTGTCCTCGCTCGTCGAGCAGCTGCTCGACAGCGGGTTCCTCACGGAGTCGGGCAAGACGTTCAGCGGCCAGGCCGGCCGGCCCGGAACCGCGCTCAAGACGGCCCGCACCGGGCCGGCCGGGCTCGGCGTCGAGGTCAACATCGACTACGTGTCGGTGGTGGTCGTCGATCTGGCCGGGACCGGCCGGGTCCGGCTCACCGAGCATCTGGACAACCGGGGCGCGCCGCCCGCCGAGGTGCTGGCGCGGGCGGCCCGGATCGCCGCGCGCACCCTGGAGTCGGCGCGCGAGCAGGAGCTGTTCCCGGTCGGCGTCGCCCTGGCGCTGCCGGGTCTGGTCTCCGGCGGCTCGGTGCGTCAGGCTCCGAACCTGGGCTGGAACCAGGTGCCCGCCGAGGAGCTGTTCGCCGCCGCACTCGCCGCCGAACGCCCGGGTCACGAGGCGCTGACGGTGAGCTCGGAGAACGAGGCGAATCTCGCGGCACTGGCGGAGCTGTGGTTCGGCGGGCTGGGCCGGGTCCGGAGCTTCCTCTATCTGACCGGTGAGATAGGCGTCGGAGGCGCCCTGGTCGTCAACGGCGAACTGCTGCGTGGCGCGCACGGTTTCGCCGGGGAGATCGGGCATGTGGTGGTGGACACGGCAGGACCGCAGTGCCGCTGCGGCTCGCGCGGCTGCCTGGAGCAGTACGCGGGGCAGGCGGCTCTCCTGCGGGCGGCCGGGATCGAGGAGACCGGCAGCGGAATCGGGGTCGCCGAACTGGAGCGGCGTACCCGGGCCGGGGACGAGCGGTCGGTGGCCGCGGTCGCCGAGGCGGGCAGGAAGCTGGGGCGGGTGCTGTCGGGGGCGGTCAATCTGCTGGACCCCGACGCGGTGGTGCTCGGCGGGATCTACCGGAACCTGATGCCGTGGCTGGCACCGTCGGCCGACGAGGAGCTGACGGACCGGGTGGTCTCCGGGCTGTGGTCACCGGGCAGCGCCCGGCTGCGCGCCTCGTCCGTCGCGGGTGACGCGGCACGGGGCGCGGCGGCGCTGGTGATGACGGACGTGCTGGCCGACCCCGTGGCGTACGCGGGGCGGACCCGAGCCTGACCGAACGGGCCGGACGCGCGAAGAGGGGGACGGCCGCGCAGCGCGCGTCCGTCCCCCTCGTATCACCGCCGTCGTGTGTCCCGCCGGGTCAGCGGACGCCGAGCAGGTGGTCCATCGCCAGCTGGTCCAGCGCCTCGAACGCCATGCCGCGCTCCGCCGCGGCGGTCACGTCGAAGTCCTCGAAGGCCGAGCGGTCGGCCAGCAGTCCCGCCACGCCGTCCTCGGCGGTGCGCAGGGCCAGCTCGTCCAGGCGGGACGCGCGCAGCGCCTCCTGTACCGCAGGGTCGGCGCGGAAGGCTGCCGCCCGCTCCTTGAGGATCAGGTAGTTGCGCATGCAGCCCGCGGCCGAGGCCCAGACGCCGTCGTAGTCCTCGGTGCGCGGCGGCTTGAAGTCGAAGTGGCGCGGGCCCGCGTAGTCCGAGTTCTCCAGCAGGTCGACGAGCCAGAAGGCCTGGCGCAGGTCGCCGGCGCCGAAGCGGAGGTCCTGGTCGTACTTGATGCCGGACTGGCCGTTGAGG